>NZ_JAWDXO010000059.1 GCF_032477075.1 Fusobacterium sp.
GCCAAGCTCAAATGAGTGCTTCCTTAGCTCAGTCGGTAGAGCATGCGGCTGTTAACCGCAGTGTCAATGGTTCAAGTCCATTAGGAAGCGCCATTTTTTTATTTTTTGGAAAATTTTTTCTGGAGGTCATTATGAAGAAAACTAATGCAATGAGAGAACTGGATAAAAATAAAATAAAATATGAATATGTGGAATATGAAGTAGATGAAAATGATCTAAGTGCAATATCTGTATCAATAAAAACGGGGCAGGATATAACAAAGATATTTAAAACTCTGATACTTTTAAATGAAAAAAGAGAAATGCTAGTAGCCTGTATTCCTGGAAGTGATAATATAGATTTAAAAAAATTAGCAAAATTATCTGGAGATAAAAAAGTAGAAATGCTAGAAATGAAAGAACTTTTTAATATGACTGGATATATTAGAGGAGGATGTTCACCTGTTGGAATAAAGAAAAGACATAAAGCATTCATACATCAATCAGTTTTAATAAAAGATAAAATATTTGTAAGTGGTGGAATTAGAGGAGTTCAGATTGTAATATCTCCAGAAGATTTGATAAAATATTTAAATATGACAGTTGGCGATATAATAGTTTAGAATTTTTAGCTTTTATGTGATAAAATTCTATTATAAAGATTAAAGGAGGGCTGTATGGAATATTTTATCAGAGAAATGAAAAATACAGATTGGAAGGATGTTGTAAGAATATACGAGCAAGGAATAAAATCTGGAATATCTACATTTAGAAAAGATTTACCTGATCAGGAATCATGGGAAAATTCACATTTGGAAGTATGTAGATTTATACTGTGCCATAATGATGGCAATATAGTAGGCTGGGCAGCACTTAGTCCTACTTCCAGCAGAATAGACTACTGTGGGGTAACTGAAGTGAGTATATATATTGATAAAGTTCATCAAGGAAAGAAATTTGGTGAGTTTCTTTTAAACAAAATAAAAGAAGAAGCTGAAAAAAATGGAATATGGACTCTACAGTCTTCAATATTCCAGATTAATGAAGCAAGTTTAAAAGTTCATAAAAAATGTGGATTTCGTGAAGTAGGTTATAGAGAAAAAATAGCAAAAGATAGAAATAATATTTGGCAAAATACAGTATTAATGGAATATAGAAGTAAAAAAATATATTAAATTATATGTATAGAAACAATAATAGAGAATAAAATAAATTTTTGCAAAATTTTGGGGGTAAATATGGCACAAAATGATTTATTTATAAAAATGACAGAAACAAAAATATCAAAATTAATACCCCAATTAGCTATACCTACTATAATAAGCATGTTAGTAACTTCTATTTATAATATGGCAGACACATTTTTTGTAAGTCAAATAGGAACATCAGCATCAGCAGCAGTGGGAATAAATTTTTCTGTAATGGCAATGATTCAGGCTATTGGATTTACTTTGGGAATGGGAAGTGGAAATTATATATCCAGAAGTCTTGGAAGACAGGATAGAGAAGGAGCTCACGAAGCAGCAGCTACAGCATTTTTTACTGCTTTAATACTGGGAGTTTTTTTAGCTATTTTTGGATTGTTATTTTTGGATAAATTTGTTAGAATGCTTGGAGCTACAGAAACAATTGCTCCTTTTGCAAAAGATTATGCAAAATATATTCTTATAGCCACACCATATATGTGTTGTTCTTTTGTCTTAAATAATATAATACGTTCTCAAGGAAATGCTTTTTATTCAATGATAGGGATAGGAACTGGAGGAATTCTTAATATAGTTTTAGATCCAATCTTTATATTTACATTAAATTTAGGAATATCTGGTGCAGCTTTAGCTACTATAATAAGCCAATTTATAAGTTTTTCAATATTAATGTATATGTGCAATAAAAACAAAGAGCATGTTACAATAAAATTAAGCAGTTTTAAATTTAGATTTACTATGTATAAAGAAATATTTCGTGCAGGTTTTCCAACTCTTTCAAGACAGGGACTTGCAAGTATGGCAGCTGTAGCATTAAATGTGTGTGCTTCCCCATTTGGAGATGCAGCAATTGCAGCAATGTCAATAGTATCAAGAATAATGATGTTTGTTAACTCAAGTTTGATAGGATTTGGGCAGGGATTTCAACCAGTATGTGGATTCAACTATGGAGCTAAAAGATACGATAGAGTATTGGAAGCTTACTATTTTTGCTTAAAGGTAGCAGTAATTCTTCTAACAATATTGGGAACTGTTTGTTTTATATTTGCTCCAGAAATATTAGCTTTATTTCGTAAAACAGATCTTGAAGTTATAGAAATAGGTGCTCTTGCACTAAGATTTCAATGCATGACTCTTCCAATACAAGCATGTATAATAATGGCAAATATGCTTACACAATCTATTGGGTATGGTTTTATGGCTACTCTTGTAGCAATGGGAAGACAGGGGATATTTCTCATTCCTGTACTGTTTATATTTCCTAAACTGGGAGGAATAAGAGGATTACAGTTATGCCAGCCTTTTGCTGATATATGTACTTTTATATTGGGAACTGTAATAGTATTAAAAGTAATTAAAGATTTAAAATGTCGTATGAATAAACAAGAAGAAACATAAAAATTAATTATATAGTAAAGGAAGGTAGATTTACCTCCTTTTTATAATTACAGCAGATAATTTATATGTATTATTTATACTATTCTGCATTAGAAAAGTAAAAAATATCAATTTTTTATTTTTTTAAATATTATTATATACTTTAATTTATATAAAATATAGACTTTTAAATTCAAATAGTGTATATTTAAATGGTAGATATTTTCTTTTTGATATAGAAAAGTAAAAAAGTATAAATTAATGGGGAGGAAGTTATGTTTTTAGGGGTAGGAGTTACTTTAATTATTTTTTTGATAATTATATTATTAGGGGGAGCAGTTCTTATATATAGAAAATGTCCTAATGATGTTATTTTAGTCAAATATGGGCTTGGTGGAAATAAAATAATAACATCAAATGGTACTTTTATATTACCAATAGTGCAAGGATGCAGAAAGCTTAATTTGAAACCTATGAATATAGATATAGATTTGAGAGAAGACTCAAATGTTGTATCTAATGATAAAATTAGGGTAGTAGTAGAGGCAGATGCCACTTTTGCCATATCTAGTTCACCAGAAGAAAGAGTTATAGCTTCTCATAGATTATTAAGTTTTAATGATAACGAGATATGTGCATTAGCAAAGGAAATATTAACAGGGCAAACAAGAACTATTATATCAGAAATGGAATTTGAAGACTTGTTGCAAGATAGGGTTCTATTGATGACAAAAGTAAGTGAAAATGCTGAAAAAGAACTTAGCAAACTAGGGCTTGATTTAATTAACTATAATATCAAAATGATAAAAGATATGGATGGGATTACAGAAATGCTTGGGAAGAAAGCATCTGCCCTTGCAACTTCAGATGCGCAGATAGCTGTAGCAGAACAACAGAGAAAATCTGATGTTGGAGTAGCAGAAGCTAATGCTCAAAGAGATATAGCTGTAACTGAACAGGATAAAGTGAGACAGATACAAGTATCAAAAACTAAAGCAGTGATAACAGAAGAAACAATCAAAGCCGAACTTATTCAGACTAATGCAACCCAAAATAAATTAGCTGAAGAAAAAAGAATGGAATCTGAATCTCAAAAAGCTCAAAATTTATATAGGATAGAAACTGAAAAATCAATTAATTTGAAAGAGCTGGATAAAGAAAAAGAAATTAAACTTCAAGAAGAAAGCTTGAAACAAGAGATAGCAGATAAATCTAAAGAAACTGTTAAAAAACAGGCAGAAGTTGCATTAGAAACTCAAAGAGCAAAAGAAATAGTAGAAACAAAAGTATATAATGAAAAACTTGAAATAGAAAAAGTTACAGAACTTAAATTAAAAAAATTAGAAGCAGATAATCAATTAGAGATAGCTAAAATTAAAGCAGATGCAATATTAATAGAAGCAAGAGCTGAAGCAGATAAATTGAAAGCATTAGCTGAAGCAGATGCAATCAAAGTAGCACTGCCTATTGAAAAAAAGGCTGAAGCAGAGAAGAAGCTGTTAGAAGTATATGGGCAATCAGGAATTATGGGACTTAAACTTATTGAAATACTTCCAGAGCTGGCTAGAGCACAGGCAGATGCAGTGGCAAATATAGATATTAACAGTTTGAATATCATATCTGGTGATGGAGGGTCAACAGATGGAAATAGTGGAGCAGGAAATCAAATAGCAGGAATAGTAACAGATATAACAAGAGCTATACCAGCTTTTAAAATGGCAAATGATATAGCAAAATCTATAAATATGCCTGAACTTTCAATAACTGGAGATATAAAAACAAAAAAATAAAAAAAGGAGGATGGGTAAAAACCTCCTCCTTTTTTTATTTCTTATTTGATAACTAATATTTCTTTAAATTCTTTTATATTATTTCTGCTTACAGGAATTTTAAATTTCAAATCCTGTATTTTTAAGATATAAGTTCCATTGAACCATTGTTCAACTTCTGTTATTTTATCAAGATTTACCATATAAGATCTATGTGTTCTATAGAATTTATTTTTAGGAAGTATTTCTTCCCACTTAGATATTTTTATTTTTGAAGAATAAGAATTATCTTTAGTATAGATCATACTTTCTTTCTCTCCTGCTTCAATGTAATAGATATCATCAATAGAAATTACATACATTTTTTCATCAGAAGTAACAGTTATTTTATTAATTTTATTAATATCTTTTACATGTTCTGTTTCTTTTTCTTTTGTAAGATTGTTCAAAACTTCATTTATTCTTTTTTCAGAATAAGGTTTTAGGAGATAATCAAAAGCTTTAATTTCAAAAGCTTCTGCAGCATACTCTTTATATGCTGTTATAAATACTATTTTCAAATTTCCATTGAGTTTAGAGAGAATTTTTCCAAGACTCATTCCATCTAATTCAGGCATGTTTATATCTAAAAAAACTATATCTGTTTTATTTGCTTGGAGATATTTAAGAGCATCTAAAGGACTATCAAATTCTTTTTCAAGTTCTATTTCTCCATGTTTTTCAATAAAGAATTTTAGTTCTTCTCTAGCTGGAAATTCATCTTCTACAATTACACATTTAAGCATTAATACCTCCTATTCTATATAAAAGGATATTTTAGTTCCTTTTTTCAAACATTCTATAGCCAGTCCCTTACCATACATTAGTTTTATTCTATTATGAACATTTTTAAGGCCAATACTCTTTTCCATTCTTTCATTCAATTCCTCTATTATTTTTGGATCAATACCAATACCATCATCCTCAATGGTTATTATGCAGCCTCTATCTCTTTTCTTAGCAGTAATATGTACATGTCCTCCTCCTCTTTGTTTTAATAAACCATGCTTTATACTGTTTTCAACTAAAGGTTGAATAGTAAGACTTGGTATTTTTATGTTTTCTAATCCTTCTTCTACATCATAATCAACAGAAATCTTATTACCAAAGCGAGCTTTTTCAATATTAACATAAGCTTTCATTTGAGTAAGTTCCATATCAAGAGATACTACTTTTGAAGCATTCTCTAAGTTATAACGTAAATATGTAGACAAGTCAATTATAACTTCTTTTGCTTTTGCAGGGTCCATTCGTACAAAGAATGCTGTAGTATGAAGTGCATTAAAAAGAAAATGAGGATTGATTTGTGTCTGTAGAGCTTTTAATTCGGCATCTCTTGCCATAGCCTTAAAGTTTTCAACAGTACTTATTTCCAATTGTGTAGATATAAGCAAAGAAAGACCTTCAGCAAGATATTGATTTCTAGCAGTGACATTTTCAGCTTTATCAAAATATATTTTAAGGGTTCCAGATACAACTTTTTCTCCTTGAAAAAGAGGGGAAATTATACAAGACTTTATTTTCCCAGAAATACATTGAAAGTCTTTTACTCCATTTTCTTCACCAAGAACCACAATCTTTCCAGTTTTTAATACTTGTTTTGTTACTTCGCTTTTTATATCTGTATGGTCTATTTTAAATTCATTAGATTCAGAATAGCTAGCAATTATATATTTATCATTGGTTATTATAACTGCTTTAGCTTCTAAAGAATTTAAAATTATTTTGCAGATTTCATTCATAGACTCTCCTTTTCTAAAATAAGGAAGAGTTTTATTAGCTATTTCAAGAGCTAGCTTTGCTTGTTTACCAGCTATAATCTCTTTTTCAGAAATTATATCTTGAATAATAAGAATAACTATCGATACTCCTACAGCATTGGCAAGTATCATTGGAAAGTATATTTTAGAAACTATATCTTTTGCCAATTCAAAATCTGATCCAAGTGCAAGGATTAATATCATACTGAGATTTTCAACTATGAAACCTCCAAGAAATCCATAGAGATAACAGTTTTTTTCATTAGTTTTTTTATAAAGATGGGCAGTGATAAAACCCCCTGACATTGTAGCAATAGCACATGGAATGGTAGTTATAGAACTTGCATCTACAAACAATCTATGGATGCCAGCAATAAGACCAACCATGATACCAACTTCTGGGCCAGCAAGAATACCTCCAACAACTACACCAATATTTCTGACATTTACTATTGCACCACGATAATCTACTCCTGTATATGTACCAATTATAGCAAGACCTGAAAAGAATGTAGAAAGAAGAAGAATATCCTTTTGACTATATTTTTTTCTTGTAAATATATTTTTAGCACTTTTAAATTTTGTAAAAAAGAAAGCTATGGCAATAATATATCCTAGATTATTTAATAGGTGACTAGTTAATCTTAACAATTTATACCTCCTCTGTAATAGACATAAAAATTATACCATAAAGAACAGAATATAAAAAGTGATATTAAAGGATATATTTTTGCATTTTAAGTATTGATTTTAACCTTTTAAAGAACAATACATTCTTTTTATAGTCTTTTGATGTATTATTTATGCTAGAGATAAAATGTTGTAAATAAAATATTAAAAATGGGAGGCAGATTATATGTTTAGTTTTATTATTTCAATAATAGCTTTAATAGCAGGTTATATTGTTTATGGAAAAATAGTTGAAAAAATATTTGGGATTGAACCAAATAGAATTACACCAGCAAAAAAATTAGGTGATGGTGTTGATTATGTGGAAATGGGATGGAAAAAAGCATTTCTTATTCAGTTTCTAAATATAGCTGGAACAGGACCTATATTTGGAGCAGTAGCAGGAGCAATGTGGGGACCAGCAGCATTTTTATGGATTGTATTTGGATGTATATTTGCAGGAGCAGTTCATGATTTTTTAATTGGAATGATGTCTTTAAGAAAAGATGGGGCAAGTGTTGCAGAATTAGTTGGAGAAAATCTTGGTAATGGAGCAAGAAAACTTATGATAATTTTCTCAATTATTCTTCTAGTACTAGTTGGAGTTGTATTTGTAACAAGTCCAGCAGCTATATTGAATGACCTTACAGGTATAAATAAAATGGTATTGATTGGTATTATAATTATATATTATTTAGCAGCCACTGTATTACCAATAGATAAAATAATTGGAAGAATTTATCCAATATTTGGAATTGCATTATTAGTAATGGCAGTAGGAATAGGTATAGGAATAGTAGTTCAAGGGTATAACATTCCTGAAATATCTTTACATAATTTTCATCCAGCAAAACAATCAATTTTTCCATATTTGTTTATAACAATAGCTTGTGGAGCAATCAGTGGATTCCATGCTACTCAATCTCCAATGATGGCTAGATGTCTTGAAAATGAGTCTGAAGGAAGAAGAGTATTCTATGGTGCAATGATTTCTGAGGGTGTTGTAGCTTTAGTATGGGCAGCAGCAGCAATGAGCTTCTTTGGTGGAACACCAGGATTAGGAGAAGCATTAGGACATGGAGGAGCTGCAGTTGTAGTAAATAGAATTTCCAATACAGTATTGGGAAGAGTAGGAGGTGCTTTGGCTCTATTAGGAGTTGTTGCATGTCCAATAACATCGGGAGATACAGCATTTAGAAGTGCAAGACTTACTATAGCTGATGCAATTGGATATAAACAAGGTCCAGTAGCAAATAGATTTATAGTAGCAATACCTTTATTTATTGTTGGTATTTCACTATGTTTTATAGATTTTAATATCTTATGGAGATATTTTAGCTGGTCTAACCAAACTCTTGCTACAATTGCACTTTGGGCAGCAGCTAAATATTTAAATAATCATGGAAAAAATTACTATATAGCTCTTATTCCAGCAATGTTTATGACAGTAGTTGTTACTGATTATATTGTAATAGCTCCTGAGGGATTTGTAAGATTTTTCCATGGAGTTCCAGTGACTACTATTGAGACTATAGGATTAATATGTGGATTAGTATTATCAGGAGTATGTACTTTAGGATTTATAAAAAGTTTAAAAAAAGAAAAAATTACTGAAGCACATGTATGAAGATTTTAATTTGCAATAAAATATAAGGATAAATTAAATAGATAAGATTTTTAAGACTGAGTTTAGTATTGTACTATATTCAGTCTTTTTTTTATTTTTATAATTATTAATATATTCTAAAACTTTTAAAGCTATATATTTAAAAATTTCTTTTTTTGACATTTTTCTCTAGTACCTTCATTTTTTAAAAAAGCTTATATTTTTTATTTTTATTTTATTAAATATTCAAAAAATGAGTACATATATATTTGAAAATATAAATAATGTTTCAATTCTATAAATCATAAAAAAACACGCAGTTGATAAATTCATTAAATATAAAATATATTTTTATTTGTATGCAAGATAATAATGTATTATAATTTACTTAATTATACGATAATGTAAACTTATACAATTAACAAAAATATGAATAAATAGATTCTAAAAACCTTATTTTTAGAATATTTGTTTGTCGATTTATTGAGAAAGGAGGGAAGATTTTATTATTAACTTTATTAAAATTTATATTATTAAAAAATGAAGTTTATTCTTAAGGAGGAAAGAAGTATGAAGAAAATTTTGGGGATATTTCTTT
>NZ_JAWDXO010000060.1 GCF_032477075.1 Fusobacterium sp.
TTTTTGTGATACTCTTTTTTAGGATAGAAATTTTCTAAAAGCACTTTTTATACCTTTTCAACTTTTCAGAGCTAGTTTTCATTTTAAATTAACAGATTCAATATTTATTAATATCATTCTCTATTATCATTATAGCATAAATATTTTAGATAAAAAATCCTCTTTATAAATATAGAAAATTTATAATACAAAAAAATTAATATTTATTTATCAAAAAATTTTTCATAAGCAGAAAGTATATTAGATATCTGCATTTTTACACCAATAATGAGAGAAGATTCATCAATATTAAATTTGTCATTATGCAAAGGAGAGGTTATTCCTTTTTCTCGATTTCCAACTCCTAAATTGAAAAAAGTTCCTGGTATTTTTTCAAGAAAATAAGCAAAATCTTCTACACCCATATCAGGAAGTTCTTTTATTTTTACTTTATCTATTCCTAAAATATTTTCTCCATTAATTTTAACTAATTCAACATATTCCTTATAATTTATAAGAGTATTATAACTGTCACGATAAAAAACTTCACCTTTAGCCTCATAAGCAGCACTTACCATTTCAACTATGGAGTTAATCCTTTTTTTAGCTTTGTCTCTGACAGAATTTGATAAGCTTCTCATAGTACCACAACAAAAAGCTTCTTGAGCAATTATATTTTCTTTTGTACCACTTTGCATAGTTCCAAAAGTCAGTACAAGAGAATCTCTTGAATCAATATTTCTGCTGACAATAGTTTGTAGTGCAGTAATGACATATGCAGCAGTTACAACTGCATCAACACCACCACTAGGATAAGCTCCATGACAACTTTTTCCTGTGATTTTTATATTTACATCTGTAGCTGAAGCATTCATTGCTCCATACTTAACAGCTATTTTTCCTGCTTCTGTAGAAGGATCTACATGTAAACCAAATATACAATTTACTCCTTCAAGTACACCATCTTTTATCATTGGAATAGCTCCACCAGTAGTTTCTTCAGCAGGCTGAAATATAAACCTTACATTACATGGAAGATCTTTCTTTTTAGCTGTTAAAATTTTAGCAGTACCTAAAAGAATAGAAGCATGAGCATCATGACCGCAGGCGTGCATTTTACCTGTATTTTTTGATGAATATTCACATTCTGTATTTTCAAGAATAGGGAGAGCATCAATATCAGCTCTTAATGCTATTGTGATATTACTGTTTTTACCTATAAGATCAGCAACTATACCACTTTTTCCAATACCTGTCCTATATGGAATTCCTATTTCATCAAGATGTCTGCATATTATACCAGTAGTTTCAGATAAGTCAAAATCAAGTTCAGGATGCTGATGGAGTTCTCTTCTGGTTTCTATTAACCATTGTTCAGAATTTTCTATACCATCAAAAAAAATATTTTGTAAATTCATTTTCCAACCTCCAAGATATATAATAAAAAAATCACAGCTATGAAAGCTGTGATAAAAATTTTCGACAATAAAAAATATCAAAAAATCTATTTTCAGACAGCACTCCATTGATAAGAATCAATGACAACAGTATGAATATTATCCATACTGCCAACAAAAATATCAGGCAATATCTTCATTTCGGCAAAGTTCCCTTTCAAAATACCTCACAGTCTGCCAGACTAAGTATTTTTACTGATGTTCTATGCACCTCTATCAAAATTATTTAAGTTATATTTAAAAGAGTATATATTAAATTATAAAAAAATAATAATACAATTTATATATTTTTAAAATATATTTTTTGAATTATTAAATTTTTAAATTGTATTGTAAAATTTCACTTAAATAAATAAACAGATTGAGGCGCAATTGACAAGAGTAACTATATGGAGCCAGCCAGTTATGAAGTATAGTAAAAGGGGAGATTGCCGAAACTTTGATTTTGTGAGGCAGACAAATCAATTTTGGGAATGCAGATAATATCTGTATAACTGTCATTGAGTAACAATGGTGTGCTTTCTGTTGAGTCTTTTTTCTAATGGAAAATTTTAATAACTTTTTATTTTAATTTTTTTGTGATGACTATTGACCAGCGGATTGCAATCTGCTGGTTTTTTTATTACAAAATATTTAAAAAGGAGATTTTTTTATGAGAGTGGTATTAAAGTATGGTGGTTCAAGTGTGGCAACAATAGAAAAGATAAAAGCGATTTCTGGATATATCAGTAAGCTGAAGAAGGAAAAGTGTAATGAAATCGTTGTTGTTGCTTCAGCAATGGGAAAGACAACAGATGCTTTAATAAAGATGGCTAATGAAATTTCTTCAAATCCAGATCAAAGAGAGCTTGATTCTCTTTTGTCAACTGGGGAACAGCAAACAGTGGCGCTTTTATCTATAGCATTGAATGCTGAAGGAGAAAAGGCAGTGTCACTTACAGGACCTCAAGCAAATGTAAAAACTATGGGGGTTCATACAAAAAGTAAAATAAAAAGTATAGATATAGAAAAGATAGAAAGTTATCTGAAAGATGGAAGGGTAGTTATAGTAACTGGATTTCAAGGAGTTAATGAAAATGGAGATATAACGACTTTAGGGAGAGGTGGGTCAGACACAAGTGCAGTGGCACTGGCTGCTGCTCTAGGGTGTGAATGCAGAATATATACAGATGTAGAAGGAATATATAGTGTAGATCCTAGAAAATATAAAGATGCTAAATTATTGGATAAAATTTCATATGAGGAGATGATGGAAATGGCACATCTTGGTGCAGGGGTTATGGAGACAAGAGCAGTAGAATTAGGAAAAAAATTTAATATACCAATTTTTGTAGGAAGAAGTTTAAGTGAAACAGGAGGAACATATATTATGGAAAAAAATAGTGCTTTAGAAGAAAAATTAGTAACTGGACTTAGTATAGCAAATGAAATAATTGTAACAACAATCTCAAATATAGATTATTCAGCAGAAAAGATAGCAGAGATATTTTCAACAATAAATAACTGTGGATTGAATATAAATATGATTACTCAAAATATAAGCAGAGATAGAAAGACAGATATATCATTCAGTTGTACTCTTGGGGAAAAATATCTACTGGATCAGGTAGTGGAACAGATAAGAAATAGATATCCAGAGATAGAGATAGAGTATCAGGATAATCTGGGAATGATATCAGTTGTAGGAATTGGAATGATAAATAATTCAGGAATAGCAGGAAGATTTTTTTCAGCATTGAGCAATGCAGGAGTAGAATTCTATCAGGTGACAACTTCTGAAATAAGTATATCATGCAGTATAGACAAAAATTTGATAAGCAGAGCTGTAGAATCAGCTGCTATGGAATTTGGACTTTAGGAGGGAAAAATGAAAATTGCTATAGTAGGAGCAACTGGACTGGTAGGGAGAACATTTTTAAAAGTATTAGAAGAAAGAAATTCTGATATAGAAGTACTTTATCTTTTTGCTTCAAAGAGGAGTGCAGGAAGTAAAGTAGTCTTTAAAAATAATGAATATACAGTTGAAGAACTTACAGAAAATAGTTTTGACAGAGATATAGATATTGCTTTGTTTTCTGCTGGAGGAGATATAAGTAAGAAATTTGCTCCAATAGCTGCAGAAAAAGGAGTACTAGTTGTAGATAATTCATCTGCATGGAGAATGGAAAGTGGAGTTCCCCTTATAGTACCAGAAGTAAATTCTGAAGCAGCATTTAAAAATAGCGGAATAATAGCTAATCCTAATTGTTCAACTATTCAATGTATGCTTCCTCTAAAAGTATTAGAAGAAAAATATGGATTAAAAAGAGTTATTTACAGCACTTATCAAGCTGTATCTGGAAGTGGACATAAAGGAATTGAAGACTTAGAAAATGGACTTAGAGGAGAAGAACCAAAAACTTATCCTCATTCAATAGTTAACAACTGTCTTCCACATATAGATAAATTTTTGGAAAATGGATATACAAAAGAAGAGATAAAAATGATAGATGAAACAAGAAAAATATTAGGGATACCAGCTCTTCCTGTAACTGCAACATGTGTAAGGGTTCCAGTAATGAATTCTCATTCTGTTTCTATCACAGTAGAATTGGAAAAAGACTTTGATTTAGACGAAGTTAGAGAAGCTTTAGTGGCTTTCCCTGGGATAATGCTTGTAGATGATGTAAATTCTAATCATTATCCATTGGCTTCTGATGCTACTGGGCAGGATAAAGTGCTGGTAGGAAGAGTAAGGAGAGATTTCAGTACAGAAAAAGGAATAAATTTATGGGTAGTTGCTGATAATATAAGAAAAGGAGCAGCTACAAATGCTGTTCAGATAGCAGAGCTTTTCAGAGGAATATAATATAGAAACTTAATTGATAAAGAAAAGAAAAAATATAATAGAGGAATGTAATTTAGGAGGAAATAAATGGAATTATTCACAGGTTCAGGGGTTGCTCTCGTAACTCCTTTTGATGAAAATAATGAAGTAAATTACTCAAGACTTAGGGAAATACTTGAATTTCATGTTTTAAATCATACAGATGCAATAATAGTAACAGGAACTACTGGAGAAGGAAGTACTATTACTGATGAAGAAAAAATTTCAGTAATAGAATTTGCAGTAGAGATAATCAATAGCAGGATACCTGTGATAGCAGGAACAGGTTCAAATGATACTAAACATGCTGCTGAATTCAGTAAAAGAGCAGAAAGAGCTGGAATAGATGGACTTTTAGTAGTTACTCCCTATTACAATAAAGGGAATGAAAATGGAATATACGAACACTATAAAACAATAGCAGAAGCAGTAAAAATTCCTGTTATTTTGTATAATGTTCCATCAAGAACAGGAGTAAATCTTTCTATTCCCCTTTTAAAAAAACTGGCACAGATCAAAAATATAACAGCTTTAAAAGAAGCCAGTGGAAATATATCATATGTTGCAGAAGTGGCAAGAGAGATACCAGAACTTGATATTTATTCAGGAAATGATGATATGGTAGTTCCAGTTCTTTCATTAGGAGGAAAGGGAGTTATTTCTGTATCAGCAAATATAATTCCTGATATAAGTCATGAAATGGTAGTTTCATTTCTAAAGGGAGATATAAAAAAAGCCAGAGAACTGCAGCTGAAATATAATGATCTTGTAAATGTTTTATTTCTTGAAACAAATCCAGTTCCAATAAAAGAGGCAATGAATTTTCTTGGATATGAAGCAGGAAAATGCAGACTTCCATTAGGAGTAATGGAGGAATCAAATAGAATGAAATTAATAGATATATTAATTGCTCATGAGGTGACAGGATGGAAATAATAATACATGGAACTGGAGCAATGGGAAGATTGATAAAAGAAACAGGTGAAAATCATAAGGATGTAAAAATAACAGGTTTTGCAGATGAACTGACTGCTGAAACTGGAGATATAATAATAGATTTTTCTCATTATTCAAGATTGGAATCTCTTTTGGATTATTCTAAAAATAAAAGTATACCTCTGATTATTGCAACTACTGGATATTCAGATGAGATATTGAAGAAGATAGAGGAAACAGCTAAAAAAGTTCCTGTACTTCTCTCTTCAAATATGTCTTTAGGAGTAAATCTTTTAAATGATATTCTTGAAAGAATAGTTCCAGTACTTTATGAAAATTATGATATAGAAGTAATAGAAAAACATCATAATAAAAAGATTGATTCTCCAAGCGGAACAGCTAAAACTTTAGTTGAAACTATAGAGAAAAGCTGTCCAGAAAGGATGAAAGAGCAGTATGGGAGAGAAGGTAATAGAAAAAGAGAGAAAAATGAGATAGGAATTCATTCTTTTAGAGGGGGGACTATTGTGGGAGAGCATTCAGTCCTTTTATGCGGAGAAGATGAAATTATAGAGATAAAACACACAGCAATGTCTAAAAAGATATTTGCTGTTGGAGCTTTAAAGGCAGCTGAATTTCTTATTGGAAAGGAAGCAGGAATATATACTATGAAAGATATTTTTGAAAATCAGGAGGAAAGATGATAAACCTAAATACAGCAGAAGAGATAATAGCATTTATAAAAAATTCACAAAAAAGGACACCAGTAAAAGCATATGTAAATGGAGATATGAATGATATTGAGACTTCAGCACAGGTTTTTAGAGGAACTGGTTCATATATATTGATAGGAGAATCAGATGAAATTAACAGAGTGCTGGAAAGATACAGAGAGAATATAACAGATTTCTATATAGAAAATGACAGAAGAAATTCAGGTGTCCCAACTTTAGACTATAGAAATATAAATGCAAGAATAGAGCCTGGAGCTGTTATAAGGGATAAAGTAACTATTGGAAATAATGCTGTTATCATGATGGGAGCTGTAATAAACATAGGAGCTGTCATTGGAGATGGGACTATGATAGATATGGGAGCAGTCCTTGGTGGAAGAGCTACAGTTGGAAAAAACTGTCATATAGGAGCAGGAGCTGTACTTGCTGGAGTTGTGGAACCACCTTCAGCTAAGCCAGTGATAGTTGAAGATGGTGTCCTTGTGGGAGCTAATGCTGTAATCATAGAAGGTGTAAGAATAGGTATGGGAGCAGTAGTGGGAGCAGGAGCAGTAGTTCTTGAAGATGTTCCAGCAGGAGCAGTGGTTACAGGAAATCCTGCCAGAATAATAAAAAAAGTAGATGAAAAAACATTAGGAAAGACACAGTTAGTAGATGATTTGAGAAAATAGGAGGGAAAGATGGAGATAAACAGAGAAGTATCAAAACTTCAATATTCCCTTATCAGAGCTCTCAATGAGGAATCAAGGAAATATGCAGATGCAATAGACCTTACAATAGGAGAACCAGATATTCCTTCCCCAAAAGAACTGGTAATGGAAACATTGAAATATGGAGCAGAACATCAATTGAGATATCCTCCTACTGGTGGTGGGGAAAAAATCAGAGCATTAGTAGCTGCTTACTATAATAGAAAATATGATTCTAGCTATGTATCTGATAATGTAGTCATAAATGTTGGAGCATCAGAAGCTTTATCTTCATGCCTAAGAACAATTTTAAATTCAGGAGATGAAGTAATGGTACCAGTACCTTTTTATCCAGGATATCCCCCAATGATAAATTTATGTTGTGCTGAAACTGTTTTTATGGATATAACAAAGACAGATTTTAAAATAACATCAGAATTATTGGAAAAGAACTATTCTGATAAAACAAAAGCCTTACTTTTAAGCAATCCCTGTAATCCTACAGGAAATGTATTAACTTTGGAAGAAATGAATGCAGTAGCAGATTTTATAGAAAAAAGAGATATATTTCTTATATCAGATGAAATATATAGTGAACTTTCATTCTATGACTTTCATTCTTTTAGCTCTTTTGAGAAAGTAAAAGATAAACTTATTATAATAAATGGATTTTCAAAATCACATTCAATGACAGGATGGAGAATAGGATATACTATTTTTCCACTGGAATACAGAAAGTATTTTTTGAATACTACTTTATATACATTGAGTTCTCCAATGGCTTTATCCATTGCAGCAGCAGAAGCAGCATTGGAAATATTTGAAGATAGGAGAGAACTTATGAATATATATAAAAAGAGAGCTTTGTACATGAAAAATGCTTTGACAAAATTGGGATTCAAAGTAGTTGAACCAAAGGGAGCATTCTATATATTTGCAGATTACTCACAAATTTCAGAATTGGATTCTTTTGATTTTGCAATAGATATGCTGAAAAAAGTACAAGTAGCAGTAGTTCCAGGTATATCCTTTGGAATAGAGAAGTATTTTAGAATATCACTTACAGTAGATATATCTAAATTGAAAGAAGCAGTGAAGAGAATAGGAAAGTATGTAGAAGAAAATAATAAAAAATAGAGATTATGTATTTAAAAATACTAGAAAGAAATTAAAAGAATCCCTTTGTATATTGTCACAGAGGGATTTTTTTATTTCTTAGGAAATTATAATTTGATAAATTTGTTGAAAAAATAAAAAATATTAATTATTTTAGCTTCATATTAGATATATTTAATCGAATAA
>NZ_JAWDXO010000061.1 GCF_032477075.1 Fusobacterium sp.
AGATAGCTGCTGTTGTTGTTGTTTTTCCGTGGTCAACGTGTCCAATTGTTCCAATGTTTACATGGGGTTTGCTTCTTTCGAATTTTGCTTTAGCCATTTAAATTCTCCTCCTAATTTTTATATTTTATTTTTTATGGTTGGCACTTTACAGTGCCAACCTTTTATAAAGTTACCATATATAAGAAAGATTATTTTCCTCTTTCTTCTTGAATTCCTTTTTGGATAGAAGCTGGTACTTGAATGTATTCAGCAAATTCCATAGAGTAAGTTGCTCTTCCTTGAGATTTAGATCTTAAGTCAGTAGCATATCCAAACATTTCAGATAAAGGAACTTTAGCATCAATGATTTTAGCACCATTTCTGTCTGTCATTCCACCTATCATTCCCCTTCTTGAGTTAAGGTCTCCTATAATATCTCCCATATATTCTTCTGGAGTAGTTACTTCTACTTTGAATACTGGTTCAAGGATTATTGGATTAGATTTAGCAGCAGCTTGTTTAACAGCCATCGATCCTGCAAGTTTAAAAGCCATTTCTGATGAGTCAACCTCATGGTATGATCCATCATAAAGAGTCACTTTTATATCAACAACTGGATATCCAGCTACAACTCCGCTTTCTAGAGCTTCCCTACTTCCTTTTTCTACTGCTGGAATATATTCTCTAGGAATAACTCCTCCAGTGATTTTATTAACAAATTCAAATCCTTTACCTGGATTTGGTTCAAGGATAATTTTAACGTGTCCGTATTGTCCTTTACCTCCAGATTGTTTTGCATATTTAACTTCATGATCTGTAGTTCCAAGAATTGTTTCTCTATAAGCAACTTGTGGTTTTCCTACTGTAGACTCAACTTTGAATTCTCTTTTCATTCTGTCAACAATGATTTCAAGGTGAAGTTCTCCCATTCCTGAAATGATTGTCTGACCAGTTTCTTCATCAGATTTAACTTTGAAAGTAGGGTCTTCTTCAGCAAGTTTTGATAAAGCGATTCCCATTTTTTCTTGGTCTGCTTTTGTTTTTGGTTCAACAGCAACTGAGATAACTGGATCTGGGAATTCCATTTTTTCAAGAACTATTGGAGCATTTTCTGCACAAAGAGTATCTCCAGTAGTAGTTTCTTTCAATCCTACTGCTGCTGCAATATCTCCACAGTAAACTGCTTCAATTTCTTCTCTTTTATTAGCATGCATTTGAAGAATTCTTCCCATTCTTTCTTTTTTACCTTTTGTAGAGTTTAAAACATAAGTTCCTTTTTCTACAATACCAGAGTATACTCTGAAGAATGTTAATTTTCCAACAAATGGATCTGTCATAACTTTAAATGCTAGAGCTGCAAATGGAGCTTCATCTGACATTTCTCTCTCGATTTCGATAGAAGAATCTTTCATATCAGTTCCTTTTACCATTGCAACGTCTGTAGGAGCTGGCATGTAATCAACGATAGCATCAAGTAATGATTGAACTCCTTTGTTTTTAAATGCTGTTCCACAAGTTACTGGAACTATCATATTAGCAATAGTTGCTTTTCTAAGGGCTCCTTTGATTTCTTCTTCACTAATTTCTTCTCCACCAAAGAATTTTTCCATCAATTCATCACTTGTTTCTACAACTGATTCCAACATAAATTGTCTTGCATCTTCAGCTTTTTCAGCTAATTCTGCTCTAATTTCTTTTACTTCAAATTTTTGTCCATTATCTGAATCGATAGGCCAAACAATTTCTTTCATAGTGATTAGGTCGATTACTCCTTCAAAATAATCTTCTGCACCAATTGGTAATTGAATAGGTACAGGATTTGATCCTAATTTATCTTTGATATCTCCAACACACATGTTGAAGTCAGCACCAATTCTATCCATTTTGTTAAAGAATGCAATTCTTGGTACTTGATATTTATCAGCTTGTCTCCAAACAGTTTCTGATTGAGGCTGAACCCCATCAACTGCTGAGAATACTGCAACTGCTCCATCTAGAACTCTTAGAGATCTTTCAACCTCAACTGTAAAGTCCACGTGTCCTGGTGTGTCTATTATATTTATCCTATGTTCTCTCCAGAAACAAGTTGTTGCAGCAGAAGTGATAGTGATCCCTCTTTCTTGCTCTTGTTCCATCCAGTCCATCGTAGCTCCACCTTCATGAACTTCTCCTAGCTTATGTTCTACTCCTGTATAGAATAGGATTCTTTCAGTAGTAGTAGTTTTTCCTGCGTCGATATGAGCCATAATTCCAACGTTTCTAGTCATATCTAAAGAAACTTTCCTAGCCATTAAGTATTTCCTCCTCAAAAAAAATGAATAAAGTTAACCTTTGCCATCTATAAATTAGATTTTATAATGTGCGAAAGCTCTGTTTGCTTCTGCCATTTTATAAGTATCTTCTTTTTTCTTTATAGTTGCTCCATCATTATTAGCTGCTGCAATTAATTCTGCTGCTAATTTTTCGATCATACCATATTCTTTTCTTTGTCTTGTATAAATTGTTAACCATCTGATTGCTAAAGTTTGTTGTCTTTCAACTCTTACTTCAACTGGAACTTGGTATGTAGCTCCTCCGATTCTTCTTGATCTAACTTCGATTTGAGGTTTGATATTATCTAATGCTTGTTTGAATACATCATACCCCTCTTGACCAGTTTTCTCTTTTATTAAATCCATAGCTGAGTAAAATATTCCTTCAGCGATAGCTTTTTTTCCATCTAACATAATTGAATTGATAACTTTAGTAACTACTTTATCTGAGTATCTAGAATCAGGTAGTACATCTCTTTTTATTGCTGCTCTTCTTCTTGACATTTTTAACCGTTCACCTCCCTATAATTAAGCTTTTTTAGCTCCATATTTAGATCTTGATTGTTTTCTTTTGGCAACTCCAGCTGTATCCAAAGCTCCTCTGATAACTTTGTATCTAACCCCTGGTAAGTCTTTTGTTCTTCCACCTCTTACAAGTACGATTGAGTGTTCTTGTAAATTGTGTCCTTCTCCTGGAATGTAGCAAGTAACTTCGATTCCATTAGTTAATTTTACTCTGGCAACCTTTCTTAAAGCTGAATTTGGTTTTTTAGGTGTAGTTGTATAAACTCTTACACAAACTCCTCTTCTTTGTGGGTTTCCTTGTAATGCTGGTGATTTTTTCTTCTCTAGTAAAGTGTCTCTTCCATTTTTTACTAATTGACTTAAAGTAGGCATTTTACCCTCCTTCCTATTAATTTAAAATAATTTTATATATTATAACTTAAATATTATAATCACTTTGTTTCAAAAAGTCAATATAAAGCTAAGATTATATTTATAAATCTTTACAATTATATCATACTTTATCAAATTTAGAAAGTATTTTTTAAAGTTTTTAGTTCATTTTCTAATTCTTCCCATTCTTCCATCAATGAAAATATTTCCATATCCAATTCTTCCAATTCTTTTTGTATATCTATAAGCTTATCTACATTATTTTCTATTCCTGCTTTGCTATACTCTTCTTCTTTAGCAGATTTTTTTTCTTCAAGTTTTTCAACATCTATTTCAGCCTTTATTATTTTCTTTTCAAGAGATGATATTCTGTTTTTATTTCTTTTCTGTTCTTCAAAATTAAGTGAAGCCTTAATATCTTTCTCTTTTACTTCTTCTCTTTGATTTAAATAAGAATTATAATCTCCTTTGAAAAGTACTGCTCCATCTTTCTTTACTTCATATATATTATTAACAACACAATCTAAAAAATTTCTGTCATGTGATACTACTAATATTGTTCCTGTATAATCCTCAAGTGATTCAGACAATATCTCTCTTGAGTATATATCCAGATGGTTAGTAGGTTCATCCAGTATCAGAAAATTAGGTTTTTCCAGCATAAGTTTCATAAATGCCACTCTTGCTTTTTCTCCTCCACTCAAACTAGATATTTCTTTATATACATCATCTTCTGTAAAAAGAAATCCTCCACATATATTTCTTGCTTCTTCTTCACTTAATACAAAATGATACATAAGTTCTTCTAAAACAGTTCTCTTTAGATCTAATCCCTGATGATTTTGGTCATAATATCCAATCTTTACTCTATCTCCTATCTTAAAATCTCCTTTGCTCTGTTTTTCCATTCCATTTATTATTTTCAGCAAAGTAGATTTTCCTACTCCATTTTTTCCAATTACTCCAACTCTATCTCCTCTATATATATCAAGATTTAAATTGGAGAATATTTCTTTTCCATCAAAAGATTTAGCTAAATCTTTTATTCTCAACACTAAATCCACACTTGTAGTATCAGTTTCAAATTTAAGTTTTATTTTCTTAGTTGTAATAACAGGATTTTCCATTTTATCCATTCTTTTGAGTATCTTTTCTCTGCCTCTTGCCTGCTTAGATTTTACTCCAGCTTTGTACCTTCTGATAAATTCCTCCATCTTTCTGAGCTTATCCTGTTCTTTGTCAAAAGCTTTTACAGCCCCTGACAAATAAGCCTCTTTCTGAATAGTGAAATCTGTATAATTTCCATTGTATGTCTTTAAAGTTTTTCCTTCTATTTCAAATATTCTATTTACTACATTATCTAAGAAATAAACATCATGTGAAATAAGAATAAAAGCTTTTTTATAATCTTTTAATATTTTTTCAAGCCACTCAATAGCATTTAAATCCAAGTGATTAGTAGGTTCATCAAGTATCAAAAGTTCTGGTTCTTCCAAAAGAATTTTTCCTAATGCCACTCTTGAAAGTTGACCTCCAGATAAATCACCTATCTTTGAATTCCACAAAAATTCTGCCAAACTCAGTCCATTCAATATCTGTTTCACTTTATATTCTATTGCGTATCCTTCATTTTGCTCATATCTTGCTGTTACAGCCCCTAATTCTTCCATAGTTTTCTCAAAATCATCAAGATTCTCTGCCAATATAACATTTAATTCCTGTATTCTGTGATAATCATTTTGCACATTAGAAAAAACTGTCATCAATTCTTCAAAGACAGTATTATCAAGATTAAGATTAGGTTGCTGTGAGAGATATCCTATTTTTAATCCACCTTTTTTTGATATTGTTCCCCTTTGATTTGTCTCAGGATTCACTTCATCATATTCTAATCCCAAAAGTATTTTAATAAGGGTACTTTTTCCTGCCCCGTTTACCCCTATCATTCCTATTTTATCTTTTTCATCTATTGAAAAGCTTATATTTTTAAACAAAGTTTCCCCTGTAAATCCCATAAATAAATTATTTACCTGCAGAAGTGCCATTTCTTATCTCTCCTAATTTTTTTCATATATTTTCCATCTAAAATCTTAACACATTCCCAATTTATTGTAAAGGTCAAAGTATTTACAAAAGTTTTTCTTACTCCTTTCATCATTTTATGATAAAATTATATGTCAATACTTTACTTAGGGAGTTGCATTACTATGATAAAAAAAATCTTGATTCTTCATTTCTTTATTCTAATATTTTCCTTCTCATTTTCTGGTGGAGTTCAATCTAAAGAATATAAAGTGGATGCCATCAATAAAGCAATAGAAGAATTAAAGATGCAGCAAGTTCATTTGGAACTTTTAAAAGAAAAAATTGAAAACACAAATACTGATATTACAGAAAAAATTCCTGTTTCTGAAGGCAGACCAAAAATAGCACTTGTTTTAAGTGGTGGAGGTGCAAAAGGAGCTGCTCATGTTGGAGTTCTTAAAGTTCTTGAAAAATATCAGATCCCTGTAGATATAATAATTGGAACAAGTGTTGGAAGTATAGTGGGAGGAATGTACTCCATTGGCTATTCTGCTGATGAAATAGAAAAAACTATAATCAATCTAAAATTTACTACACTTCTTACAAATTCCAAGGATAGAAATCTAAAAAATATAGAAGATAAAATAGAGAATGATAAATATCCCTTTACAGTTAGCATTGATAAAAATCTTAAATTATCATTTCCTATGGGCTTTCTAAATGGGGAAAATATTTATTTACAATTAAAAGAAATATTTAATAGAGCTGAAAATATTAAAAATTTTAATGATCTTCCTGTTCAATATAGAGCTATCACTACTGATTTACAAACTGGAAAGGAAGTTATATTAGGTAATGGAGATCTTGCTCTTGCAACATTTAAAAGTATGGCTATTCCTAGTTTTCTTGAACCTATTGAAGATAATGGAAAATTTTATGTGGATGGAGGAGTCGTTAATAATTTTCCTATAGATGTGGCCATTTCATTAGGAGCTGATATAATAATAGCTGTTGATATTTCTGCTGAAGCTTCAAAAATAAATGAAAAATCAAACCTTATAACTATTTTAGATAAACTTGCTACATATAATGGAAATAGAAAAGTTGATTTACATAAAAGACTGGCTGATATTTTAATAGTTCCAGATGTAAAGGATCATGATACAATAGATTTTAGCAATCTTTCAGAACTTGTAGATGAAGGAGAAAAAGCTGCTGAAAAATATGGATATATTCTAGAAAATTTAAGTTACCCTCAAGAATTTAAAAATATAAAAGAGAAAGGTCTTAAAGAAAAACCTATATTGATAAAAAATATAAAGCTTGTTGGAAATGAAATTCTCACTGAGGAAAAGGTTAAAAATCTTATGCCAAAGGTTAAAGGTAATCAATTTACCAGATCTGATTTAAATGATTGGACAAAAAGAGTTTATTCAGTGAGCTATATAGAGAGAGCTTTTTATGAAATAGATAAAGATACTATTATATTTAAAGTAAAAGAAAAAGATGGAATAAATATCAATGCATCTCTTAATTACGCTTCTAATTATGGTGGTTCTATGAATATATCTGCTACCATTCCAAACTTTGGATTATGGACAAGAAATTATACTATAAAAGCAGAAGCATCAAGTTATCCTAAAATAGCTCTTAATAATCTTTCATTTTATGAATTGGGAAGAATTAAAATTTTAACTGCTGCTAGTATGGGTTATGAAGTTAATCCATTATTCATCTTTAATGAAGGAAACAAAGTTTCAACATATGAATCAAATACTTTTAAAACCACTTTATCACTTGGTACTGCAATATCTAATAATATAGTTACAGGATTAACTTTAGAATATCAAAGTACAGATAATAAATATTCTGGTGGAAGCAGAGCATACAGAAATTTTCATGAAAATTATCAAACTATTTCCTCTGGAATGTATCTCTATATTGATACACTTAATAAAAAGAATTTTCCATCAAAGGGAAATGTTCTGCGTTTTGATGGTTTTAATACTCAAGGAGTGGGAAGTGAGGACATAAATTATAATGGTTTTCTGTTTTCTACTGATTTTTATATTCCTATAACTGAAAGATTCTCTATGAATATAGGGATATCTGGAGGAAAAACAGCAGGTGAAAATATTCCTAATAGTAATTTATTTAAATTGGGAGGATTAAGAGATAATGATTTAGCATTCTCCTTTGTAGGTTTGCCTATGATGGGAAGATATACTGATGAATTTTATATGATTCGTGGTGGCATTCAATATAAACTTACAGATAGTTTCTACCTTATAGGTAAATATAATATGATGACTTATTCATCTGATGGTTTGTCTTTCCAAAAATCTTATGATATTGGAGATAGAAAATATCATGGTTATGGTGGTGGTATAGGTTGGGATACATTCCTTGGCCCTATTTCTTTAATGCTATCTAATGATTTAGATTCCTCTTCTCCATTATTTGAAATATATATGGGATATACATTTTAAGAAATAAAATTCAAATAGAAAAAAGATTACATTTAAAAATTATTTTTAAATAAAGAATAGGCTATAGACAATAAATTTTGTCCATAGCCTATTATAAAAATTAAAATCTAAGTTTATATCCTATGGATATCATATTATCAGAAATTTTTGATCTCTCAACTGAAACATCATATGATATATTTACAGATGTACTTTCACT
>NZ_JAWDXO010000062.1 GCF_032477075.1 Fusobacterium sp.
CTGTCACCGCCTGAATCTTTCCAGTAAACATAGATACAATTACTCCAATAATTATTAATCCGCACCAAATTCCATTAATCATATTCTTTCCTTCCTCCTGAATGTTTTTGTTCATATTATCTGTTCTATATTATATTCTATCAAATTTACTGGAATTTTCTATTAAACAAAATAAATATTTATTTGTTCATATTTTTATAAAAATTATTACATAAATAATCAATATTATTTAAAATATAATTCATATTTTATGTATAAAATTAATGTGCTATATAAAAAAAACCCAGCTGATTTTTATCAACTGAGATTTTATAATTTTAATTTTTCTCTAACAATACCACTTTTTTATCTACAAATCCAAGTTCTTCTGCTAAATGACAAGCAAAGAAATGTCCTTCTCCAACTTCTTGAAGTTCTGGATCTTCTTGTGTGCATATATCTTTTGCATAAACACATCTTTTTGCAAATCTGCATCCCTTAGCAGGATTTATAGGGGAAGTAATTTCCCCCTGTAATCTTATTCTTTCCATTTTCTTTGTTACACTGGCTACTGGTATAGCAGACAACAGTGCTTTTGTATACGGATGAATAGGATTTTTAAATAAATCTTTAGAAGGAGCCTTTTCAACTAATTGTCCTAAATACATAACTGCAATATCATCAGAAAAATGTTTTACAACAGATAAATCATGTGTTATAAACATATACGTTAATCCAAATTCTTCTTGAAGGTCCTGCATTAAATTCAATACTTGGGCTTGAATAGAAACATCAAGAGCAGATACAGGCTCATCACATACTATAAATTTAGGATTTAAAGCAAGTGCTCTGGCAATACCAATTCTCTGTCTTCTTCCTCCATCAAGTTCATGAGGATAAGTATTTATAAGCCTTTCACTTAATCCAACTGTTTCCATAAGCTCCATTACTCTTCTATCACGGTCTTCTTTATTTTTATAAATTCCATGGATAATAAGAGGTTCAGCAATGATTTCACTTACAGTTTTTCTTGGATTTAAAGATGCAAATGGATCCTGAAAAATAATCTGCATTTTCTGTCTTATTTCTCTCATTTGCTCTTTTGTATAATTTCTAATATTTTTTCCTTCAAATAAAATCTCTCCATCTGTTGCTTCTAAAAGTCTTAAAATAACTCTTCCAGTAGTTGATTTTCCACATCCAGATTCTCCAACCACTCCTAGTGTTTTTCCCTCACGAATTGAAAAATTTACACCATCCACTGCATGAAGCAATCCTTTTGGAGTATTAAAATATTTTTTTAGATTTTTTACTTCAAGTAAAACTTTGCTATCTTCCATTATTTTTTATCCTCCTGTTCCACTTTAAATTCTACCAATCCTTCATAAATAAGACATCTTACTTTGTGCCCTTCACTTACTTCCACAATATTTGGCTCTTTCTTAGAACAAAGCTCTGTTGCATGAGGACATCTAGGATGGAATTTACACCCTTTTGGTAGATCTGTAGGGTCAGGCATTAACCCTTGAATAGGTTTCAATCTAGTAGTTTCTTCATCTAAGCTAGGTATAGAGCCAAAAAGTCCATGTGTATATGGATGTTTTGGATTTTCAAAAACATCTAATAATGTCCCTGCTTCTATTATCTCTCCTGCATACATTATTGCTACTTTATCGCATACTTGAGCAACTACTCCAAGATCATGTGTAATAAGAATCATTGCCGTTTTAAATTTTTCTTTAAGGTCATTCATTAAATCAAGTACTTGAGCTTGAATAGTAACATCTAAGGCAGTTGTAGGTTCATCTGCTATTAAAAGTTTTGGATTACATGCAAGGGCTATAGCGATGACAACTCTCTGTTTCATTCCTCCAGAAAACTGATGTGGATAATCATTTACTCTAGCACCTGGAATTCCAACAAGTTCAAGCATTTCTTTTGCTTTTTCTAAAGCTGCTGCTTTCCCTATTTGTTCATGGATATCTATAACCTCAGAAATTTGCTCTCCAACAGTCATAACTGGATTAAGAGAAGTCATAGGATCTTGAAATATCATAGATATCTGGCTTCCTCTAATCTTTCTCATTCCTTCTTCACTTTCTTGTAAAAGATCTTTTCCAAAGAATTTAATAGATCCTTTTATTACTTTACCAGGAGGATTTGGAACAAGTCCCATAATACCTAAAGCAGAAGTTGTTTTTCCAGCTCCAGTTTCTCCAACAAGACCTATTGTCTCTCCTTCATTAAGTTCTATATCAAGTCCATTAACAGCAGATACTGTTTCGCTTTCTGTAATATATTGAATAGTTAAATCTTTTATGTTCAATAATTTTTCGCTCATTTTATAATTCCCCCTAACTCTATTATTGTTTTAATCTTGGATCTAGTGCATCTCTAAGTCCATCTCCTAAAAGATTTAATGATAAAATCGTTATCATTATAGCCATTCCTGGGAATGTAGTTACCCACCATGCATATCTAAGGTATTGTCTACCTCCAGAAAGCATAGATCCCCATTCTGGATTAGGAGGCTGTATTCCCAGTCCAATAAAACTCAATCCTGCTGTTGACAAGATTGCACTTGCAACTCCTAAAGTTCCCTGCACAATTACAGGAGCTAATGAGTTAGGAATTATGTGTTTAAATATTATTCTCGCATTACTTGCACCAATAGCTTTTGCTGCTTCAATAAATTCCTGATCTTTTATAGAAAGAACTGATGCTCTAACTATTCTTGCATATCTAGGTATATTAGATATACTGATAGCCACCATTAAATTTCCTAGACTTGGTCCTAATGCAGAAACAATAGCTATAGCCAAAAGAATACTTGGTACTGCTAGAAATATATCCATTATTCTCATAATTACATTGTCTAGTTTTCCCCCATAATATCCAGCTAAAGCTCCTAAAGTCCCTCCACATGCAATTGAAATTGTAACTGCTACAATTCCAACCATTAATGATACTCTTGCCCCATGGATAAGTCTTGCAAATATATCTCTACCAAATTCATCTGTTCCAAGCCAATGAGCTGCACTTGGTCCTTGCAGTCTGCTTCCTAAATTTTGTTTAATTACTACTGTATCATAATTTGCTATAACATCAGCAAATAATGCTAATAAAACTAATATACATAAAATACCAAGTCCTAAAAGAGCCATTTTATTCTTTTTCAACATTCTCCATACTTCTCTCCATTGGCTTCTTTTTTTATTTACTTGTTTTGCATTTTCTTTAGATGACATCTTAATCCCCCTTACTACTTATATTGTGATTTTATTCTAGGATCAACATAAGCATACAATATATCTACCAATAGATTTACAACACTGAATGTTGCAGCTAGAAATATAACTGCTGCTAAAACTGTAGGAGTATCCTTTTGTCTAATAGCATCTACCATAAGTCTTCCTACACCAGGCCAAGAATAAACTGATTCTGTAAGAACAGCTCCTCCTAAAAGACCACCAAATTGTAATCCAACTACTGTAATTATTGGGATTAACGCATTTTTAAGAGCATGTTTATTGATTACAACTTTTTCTGCAACCCCTTTAGCTCTTGCAGTTCTGATATAATCCTGTCTTATAACTTCCAACATTGAAGAACGTGTCATTCTCGTTATGATAGCAGCAGATCCCACTCCTAAAGTTACTGATGGCAGTATTAAACTCTTGAGCCCATCAAATCCTCCAGAAGGTAATAATCCTAATTTAACAGAAAAAGTAAGTATAAGCATAAGTCCTAACCAGAATACTGGCATAGAAACTCCTAGTAATGCTAATATCATACTGAAACTGTCTAAGAATGAATATTGTCTTGTTGCTGAAATAATACCAACTGGTATTCCTATACAAACTGAAATTATTATTCCAATAACAGCTAATATAAGTGTATTTGGAAACCTAGAAAATATTTCTCCAAAAACCTCTCTTCCAGTAGTGTAAGATCTTCCAAAGTCACCAACAACAGCTTTTCCTACATATCTAAAATATTGAACCAAGAATGGATCATTAAGTCCCATTTCTTCTCTCAATTTCAAGATTGCTTCTTTAGGTGCATTTTCACCTAAAATTAACTGTGCTGGATCTCCAGGAGTTAATGACATGATAGTAAAAACTAAAAGCGATACTCCTAATAATACAGGAATAAGTAATAAAAGTCTTCTTAATACGTATTTGTGCATCTTTTAGTACGACACTCTAACTCTTTAAAGTGCTCTCTCCTTTCCTTTAAATTTTAATATATATTTTAATTTTTGTTACAAACCCTTTTTATTTTAAAGGGCTGAATCTAAAAAGTATAAATTTTAGATGCAGCCCTTCTCTAAATATTTATTTTTTAACTTAATTTCTTTTAAAATTAATTTTGTTTAAATTTTGTACCGTATAGTCTATGGTGTCCTGCCGCTTTTAATTTAAAGTTATCTACATATTTTTGTAATCCAACATTTTGAGCTTTATATGCTGTGATATATAAAGGAACTTCTTCTTGTGCTATGATTTGCACTTCATTGTATAATGCTTTTCTTTCATCTTGATCATTTGAATTTCTTGCCTTTGTTAGTAATTCATCAACTTTAGGATTATCATAGAACGCTCTGTTTCCAGCTCCACCAAAGCAAGATGAATGAAGTAATGGATATAGTCCATAATCAGCATCTCCAGTTACACTTACCCATCCCAATATAAACATCTCATGATTTCCATTAGATGTTCCATCTAAAAATGCTCCCCATTCAAGAGTTTCAACTGCTATATCTACCCCAATAGCTCTTAATTGATCTTGAAGTATTATAGCAATATCTCTTCTGTCTGGATTTTCATTAATCCAAATTTTTGATTTAAATCCATTTGGATATCCAGCTTCAGCTAATAGGGCTTTAGCTTTTTCTATATCAACTGTCCAAGCTTTTGCCTCATCACTGTGTCCAAATACTTTTGGTCCAATAAGTGAATTAGCTCTTGTAGCTGATCCTTTATATACTGTAGAAATAATATCATCTACATTAATTGCTGATGCAATAGCTTGTCTTACTCTAACATCATTGAAAGGTGCTTTTTTAGTATTAAATCCAATGTAATCAATAGATAGAGATGGCTCTTCTAAGAATACTAGATTTTTGTCTTCTCTTATTCTTTCTTTATCCATTCCTTCAATATCATAAGCTATATCTATTTCACCTGTTTCCAATCCTATTGTTCTGTTAGTTGCTTCAGGTATTGCTCTGAATATAACCTTTTTTATAGGAGTTTCTCCTAAGAAATAATCTGAATTAGCCTCAAGAATTATTCTGTCCCCAGATGCCCATGACACAAATTTATATGGTCCTGTTCCTACTGGTTGCTGTCCATAAGAATCACCTGCAGCTTTAACAGCCTTTTCATTAAGTATTGCTGTTGTAGGATGACATAAATGACTTAGTAAAGCTCCAAATGGCTGTTTAGTTATTACTTTAACAGTATTCTCATCCACTACTTCCACTTTATCCACAGTTCCTATAATATGAGATACTTGTGGAGAACTTTTCATTCTATCTAAAGAAAATTTAACATCTGCTGCTGTCAAAGGTTCACCATTGTGAAATTTTACTCCTTTTCTTAAATGAAATACAGTTGTTACATCATCTGGCTGTTCCCATGATTCAGCAAGACTTGGTACAATATTCATATTTTCATCTTGTTCAACTAATCTATCATATATTTGAACTGTTACTTTTGATGACGGTGCATCATTTGTTGCATGTGGATCCAAAGATTTTGCATCTGCTCCATTAGCTACTACCAAAGTATCTTTTGTTGCTGCTTTTGCTCCTGCTGTCTCCTTACCTCCACCACAAGAGATAAATAAGAATATTGATAGAAGTACTAAGACCAATAGATGTAATTTCTTTTTCATAAATAACATTCCTCCCTAAAACTATTTTTTTATTTAGTTTCATTTTGAAATTTTTTTGTCATTTTTTCAAAATGAAAACTTTTTTTGAGTGTACATAATTGAAATAATTACTTTTATTATAACACTCTTTCTATAATAAGGATACAACATTTTTAAAATAAGTAAAGATATATTTTTTTCTATTGCTCTTAAACATTATCTTTTTTAAATATAATTATAGAAAGAATGTACTATTTATTGGAGTTTAAGTCAAATTTATAAAATTTATATAAGAAATATAGATTTTATATATGATAAAATATTGTATTATTATTTGAACAAATTTCCTATTTATTAAGTATAAAAATTAAATTTCTTTAATAATTTATAAAATTAAGTCTATTTTTTTGAATAAATTTTTGAAGCTACATAGGCTGTTATTGGTACTGCAATCAAAATTCCTATACTACCACAAAAAGCTCTTAATATTTCTACAACTATTGATTCAAAATTCAATATTCTTATAAGAGGATACTGACTTTTTTGTAAATATATAAAAATAGTTGTCATAAGGCTGCTTCCTATATAAGCAAGAATAAGTGTATTTATCATTGTTCCTATTATATCGCTCCCTATTCTCATCCCTGATAAAAAAAGTTCTTTTCTGTGTATATCTTGATTTTTTTCTTTTATTTCATTTAATGCTGAAGATATAGACATAGCCACATCCATTACTGCTCCCATACTTCCTAAAATAACACCAGCAGATATTACTTCTTTTATCTTTATATTCTGCAGCATTGAAGCATAATTTAAAGCTTCAGTTGTAACATATCCAGTCAGCCTCATTGAATTTACAAATATAAAAGATAATACTCCAGCTACTAAAACTCCACCCAATGCTCCTAATATAGCTATTATTCCTTTACTATTAAATCCTGTCATAAGATATATAGTGACAGTAGAAGCAAAAAGTGCAGTTATAACTGATAATAGTATAGGAGAATATCCAACTATTATTCCAGGAATAAAAACTTTATATATAAATGCTACTACAAACAATAGAGCTATCATAGCTTTAAAACCTTTGAACTTTGAAAATGCTAATGTGATAACCACAAAGAGTATTCCTAAGTATAAAATATCATTTCTTTTATCTTTATCAGCTACATAATATTTTTCATTTCCTTCTTCATCAATATCATGATAAAGAACTACATTATCTCCTTCTTTTACATTTATATTAAAAGCATCTTCTCGATAGATAGGAAATTCTATAAGTATCTTATCTCCTTTTCTATCACCTTCCATTATCATCACATCATAAAGTATAATCTCTTTCAATTCTTCAACTTCTTCTTCTGGTGAAAGACAATCTTCCAGTTTCAAAATTTTACCTTTTATATACTCTTCTTGAGAATATATTGTTATAGAAAATAATGAATATATAAGTAATATAAGTAATATAAATTTTTTCATAATCCTCTCCTATTATCATTTATCCCCATACTTAGTAGAATACTTTAATTTCACACAAAATTCAACTTTTATTTTAGAAAAGTTATAAAAAAAGCTGAGTAACATTTAAAAAAAATGTTTCACTCAGCTCTCTTTTTTGTATAATATAGTTACCACCCTAATTATACAAAGGAGACATACA
>NZ_JAWDXO010000063.1 GCF_032477075.1 Fusobacterium sp.
TTGTGATACTCTTTTTTAGGATAGAAATTTTCTAAAAGCACTTTTTATACCTTTTCAACTTTTCAGAGCTAGTTTTCATTTTAAATTAACAGATTCTCTTATTTCTAGTAAAAATTTAAGATTTTATATTTTTTCTTCAAGAATAAATTAATGCATAAATTTTTTTAAAATTAACTACTGAAGATAAATTATTTTTTGAGCATTCCAAAATGAATGAAAGCTTCTTTTATATCTTTCATTTTATTTTCAGGACAAGGATTAGTTTTTACATTTTCATCATATCTTCTATGTGAAATTTTTACTTTTATTCCTGATAATTCTTTCATATGAGCAATCCAACAAGTCTTTACAGAATAATCATATTTATTTTTAACATATTGTTGTATTTCTTTATAAGTAACCATTAATATTCCTCCAGTATTAATTATTGTATTGAAGTAAAAAAACATACTTCCAAAAAATTAAAACGAAATAATAATTCAAATAACCTTTTTATCCTGGAGAATAAAGTATATTAAAATATATATTATAATTCTATCATTTATGACAAGTAAATTCAATGAATAAATAGGGGTTTTAGATATAGATAATAAAGTCCGATAAAATATTTAAATAAGAAAAACATGATTTTGACAGGAATATATTTATATGGTAATATGATACTGTTCTAGTTCATATAGGGGAGGATTTTATGAAAAAAAAGTATGAGAATTTAGTCAATACTTTTAAAAATGTTGAAAGATATTCAGATGAAATTTCAGATGAACATTTTAAAACTTCTAAAATTGTATTTGATACAAATATTTTATTAGATATTTATTTATATCCTGAAAAAGATAGAAAAAAGATTTTTAATTTATTGAAGAGAATAGAAATAAAAGAAAGATTATTTATGCCATATCAAGTTTTATTTGAATTTTCTAAAAATAGAAATAAAATGATAAAAAAATTAGAAAAATATAAGAATGGAATAGGCTGTGAAGATAATAAAAATGGAGAAGTAATTGACAAAATAATAAAATTTTCACAAGAAGGAATATCCAAAACAGAAAAAATAACTTGGAATAGGATTGATCTATTAGGAAGAGATAATTTAGATTGTTTAAATAAAAATGAAAATATAGTAAAAAAATTAGATACATGTTTTGAATCCTACAAAGAAAAAATTAAAGTAATACATAAAGAAGTGGAAGAAGAAATAAAAGATATATTTAAAGGGGTTGAAAAAGAAGATATTAGTTTAGAGAATGACCCTATTTTAAAAGAACTATTCAAAATATTTGAAAATAAAATAGGAGAAGAATGTACAGCTGAAAATTATATTTCTATTCAAATGGAAGGATTGAAAAGAATCACTAGAAATGTTCCTTTTCCTGGAAGTGAGGATTTAAAAACAAAGAAAGATAACGAATTTGGAGATTTTTTTATCTGGAAAGAAATAAAAAGCATTAATGATAATGTAATTTTTGTATCAGAAGAGAAAAAAGAAGATTGGATAGAGAAGACAATCCCTAATACATTAAAAATTGCTTTAAAAGAAGAGCATAAAGAAGCTACATCTAAAGAAATATATCTTATTAGATTTAAAGATTTTATAGATAAAGCTTCTGAAATATATGAAATTCCTGAAAAAGATAGAATCGAAGTTAGTGATTTTCCAGAACAGCCAGTTTATATATCAAAAGCAGGAGCTGTAATAATGTCATCATTTAATCATTTAAGCCATGAAGGAAAATCAAAATATTTAAAAATTTTAGATAAAACAATTAAGGGAGAACCATTATTAAAAAATGAATTAGATTTCATTAGATTTACAATCTTAGAATTTCACATTATAATGTTTACTGAACTTAGTAAAGATGAGCAACTATGCATAGTAAATGTTTTAAAAAATATAGAGGAAAAAATAGGTTTGCCATTAGGTGATGATATTTTTTAATTACTTGTCATAATATTGATATTAATATATATATGACAAGTAATTAAAATGAAAAAAAAGAAAATAAAATTATAGTATTGATTTTACAGTAAAAAATACTTGTCACTTTTCTTTTATGACAAGTATTAATAAAATAGAGCTGTCTATAAATATGTCATTTGTTTTTTATCTTTTTAATTATAGGACTAAATATGTGCAATAAAAAACAGCCCTTTTTAAAGCTGTCTTATCATCAGTTAAAATTTCTTTCAATAATTAGATCCCTAATTCATTATGATAATTTTGTAGTGTTGAATATTGGCAAATATCTTGCTCTACTAAACTTCCTTTTCCTTGTGATACTATTTTATAAGCCTTTTTATATTTTTTTATGTATTTTAAAAATCCTTTTTTTATCAAATGTTCTTTTCCTATAATCATTAGGTATTCAGTTTTTCGGATTTTTACTAATGTCTTTTCTAAATATCTATTTTTATCTGTTATTATAACAGCTTTACTATAATCAATTCCACAATTATCTCCTTCTGGAGAATATCCAGTAAAGAAATAATCATTGTGATCTATATGAGATCTAAGCGGTATTGCAAATTCAACCCCATCAATAATTAATTGATACATAAAATAAGGACGATTTTGTTTTATCATAATTTCTTTTAAATTTTGATAATCAGAATAAAAATCTGCTGTTAATATATAAAAAAGCTTATTCAATTTTTTTAAATCCTCCCTAAAAAAAAATAACTCTTTCTCAAGAGTTATTCTATCATAATTTTCTTCTAATTGGAAATTTCTTTATATTAACCTCCACGCTTTCCTACGTGGATATCTTCTACCTTGGAAATTTCTTTATATTAACCTCCACACTTTCCTATGTGGATATCTTCTTAAGACTATTATACTCCAATATAAAATAATCGTCAAGTTTTTTTTACCCATTTGTATTACAAGTTATAATACAATTTATTCTTCCCTTTCTTTTCTTGGTCTCCCTGTTGTTTTTAAACCTTGTTCATCTTTTAAAGGGGTAGCTCCGATTTTTGTGGCTTTTTTCCCAAAATATTAAACTACCTCAATAAAATCAAGGCTTAGATTAACACTAATATAGCTTTTCACACTAAAAGAGGATTTTTTCTTCCTCTATTTTTTTCAGCTTTAATCTACATCTACAATATTCTATTTTCATGAAACCCTAATAGCTGGAAGAATTTTTAAATTATTATTTTTTATAATTGATTTATAACTTTTTTTAAGTCTTCAATTCTTTCATTTAGATATTTACTATCATAATTTTTGAAAATAGTTTTAAATTCTTCTACTTTTTTTAAATCTTCAAAATCTATATTTAAACTAATATCATTTTGCGAAAGTGTGTTTTCTTTAAAATTTCCATTTAACAATAATTTTGTTTTTAAAATTAGAAGAGCTAAATCCAAAACTCTATTTAAAGGAAGCTCTTCAGATTGTCTAGACCATTTTTTACCACTTTCTGAATACCTCCATACTTTTGCTGAAATATCTCTATTATTATATTGAGCAAATCCTAAAGAAAGACCTTTTGCATCGGAATTATTAACATTTGAACCATCAATTTTATCATAACCCTCTAGAACTACAACTGGTTCATGAGCTAAATGCCTTGGTATTTTCATAATTAAACCTCCTAAAATAATTAAATCAACTTTTATATGTTAAATTATATTTTATTGGATTTAGTAAGTCAAGTACTTTTACTAAATTTAGTAAAAGTACTAAAATTTATTTGATATTTTCTCTCTCTAGAAAGTTTTGAAAGAATTCTTTTTTATGCTATACTTAACTTGAAGTGGATTAAATTAATTGATTATTAAAAGGAGATATATGATTAAATTTTATGACCTAAGCCCTGTAAATGATATTACTTTGGATATTTATAAGGAAGCAATAAGTTATAGTTTAAAAAATAACAATATAAAAAATATAGCAATTTCTGGAAGCTATGGTGCTGGAAAAAGTAGTGTTCTTGAAAGTTATAAAAATCAAGAAAAGGATAAAAAATTTCTTCATATCTCCTTAACTTATTTTAAGGAATTAGATGATAAAGAAGATAAAAATCAAATACTAAATATAAATACTTTAGAATCAAAAATTTTAAATCAATTAATACACCAAATTTCAGTTGATAAAATACCTCAAACTTGCTTTAAAGTAAAAAGAAAAACATTATTTTATAATATTTATTTTTATAAATGGAAATCCTTTATATTAAAAGATCTTCCTTGTTTAATTCTTTCAACTACTAATATTTTTAGATTCTCAAGTTTTATAGGTTTGTCATTTTTGTTGGGAATTTTTATTTATAAAGCATTAAAAGTTCAAAAAACTAAAAATGTTTTTAAGAAATTAAATCTCAATGGAAATGAAATAGAAATAGCAGAAGACAGTAATGAATCTTTTTTTGATAAATATTTAAATGAAGTTCTTTATTTATTTGAAGAAGCCAATGTTGATGTAATTGTATTTGAAGATATAGATCGCTATGGTATGGGAGAAATCTTTGGAAGATTAAGAGAAATTAACACTTTAGTGAATAACCGTCTAAAACCTGAAGGTAAAATTTTAAAATTTTTATACCTATTAAAAGATGACACTTTTACATCAAAAGACCGAACTAAGTTTTTTGATTTTATAATTCCAATTATCCCAGTAATAGATAGTTCTAACTCATATAATAAGATTTTAGAATTATTTGGAAAGGAATATTCGGAAAAATTAGATAAATATTTTTTACAAGATATTTCTTTATATATCGATGATATGCGTTTATTAAAAAATGTTTATAATGAATTTAAAATTTATTATGAAAGACTTAAAATTATAGAAATAAATTGTAATAAAATGCTTGGAATTATAATATATAAGAATCTTTTTCCAAAAGATTTTTCTGAGTTACAATTAAATCAAGGTTTTGTCTATAATCTATTTGTTAAAAAAGATGAATTTATAAATAATGAAATTATAAATCTTAATAAAGAAATAAATCAATTTAAAGAAAAAATAGAAAGTATCCGATCTGAACATTTAATAAGAATTGAAGAATTGGATTTTATAAAAAATAATTTGAATTCTCTTAAAATAAATAATAGAAGAGAATGGATGGATAACTATATAGTAAGAAAAGAAACTATTGATAGTTATAAAGAGTCAAGAATATCAAAACTTCAAAATCAAATATCTGAAATTGAAAAGTTTAAAAATACATTATTAAACAAAAGTTTAAAAGAAATTATAACTAGTAAAAATATTAATACTATTTTCGAAATAGAAGTTAAAAATGAACTGAATAATATTAAGAAATTTGATGATGTAAAAACTAACACATACTTTAAATTATTAAAATATTTAATAAGAAGTGGCTACTTGGATAATACTTATTCTGATTATATGACATATTTCTATGAAAACAGTTTATCAAAAGAAGATAAAATTTTCTTACGTTGTGTATTAGATAGAGAGAAAAAAGAATACAATTATAATTTGAAAAATCCTGGTTTAGTTCTTGAAAGATTAAAAGAAAATGACTTTGAAGAGATAGAGTCTTTAAACTTTAATTTGTTGGAAAATTTATTAGAAAATGATAAAGAAAAAAATAAATTAGTTATTCTTCTTACACAATTGAAAAAAACAAAAAACTTTGATTTTATCCGAAAATTTTTTAATTTAGATATAAAAAGTAAATTATTGGTTAAAAATTTAAATTCTATTTGGAAAGAATTTTTTAAAGAATTAATAGAAGAAAAAGAATTCTCAAAGGAAGAAGAACATTATTATTCAATACTTACTCTTTATACATCTGATAAAAATCTATTAAATGATATTAATATAAGCAACATCTTAAAAGAATATGTAGAAATGAAAGAAGACTATTTAGAAATTGAAAATCCTAATATAAATAAATTAATAGAAAAATTTAACGAGTTAGATATAAAATTTAAAAAAATAAATTATTCTCTTGCTAATAAAGAATTATTTAATGAAATATATAAAAATTCCATGTATGAATTAAACTTTTATAATATAAGTTTAATGTTAAAAGAAATATTGAGGATTACCTCAAATGATGAAATTAGTAAGAAAAACTATACTTGTATATATAATAATAGTTCTTCAGAATTATATAATTATGTTGAAGATAATATTAACTCATATATTGAAATTATTTTAGAAAATTGCAATTCTATTATAGAAGATGATGAACCTGTAGCATTAAAACTTTTAAATAATGAAAATATAGATGAAGAAAACAAAATAAAATATATTGAATTTTTAAGAACAATTATTTCTAGCATTACATCTATTGAATATATTCATCTTTGGGATAAACTACTCCAGAATGGAAAAATTTTATATTCAGAAGAAAATATAATTTTATATTTCAATGAAAAACAAAAATTAAGTGATACCTTAATAAATTTTATTAATTTAGAGAAAAAACCTCTTTCGTTTGAAAATATAAAAAATATTATCTCAGAAGAAATAGTTGAAAAGTTCTTTGATTATATCTTAATATGTAATAGTTTAAAAAACAGTATCTATAAAAATATAATTGGATCTTTTAAATGGCATTATGAAAGTGGAAATTTTCCTGAAAATATTTCTAAAGAAAAAATGAACATATTAATAAAATTAAAAATTATAAGAATGACTTCTAAAAATTTAGAAAAAATTAGAGAAAATTATAAAGATAACTTAAACTATTTTATCACATATAACATAGATCTATATTCTGAAACTGTTTCAGAAAGCTTATTTTCTCAAGAAGAATTATTAATGATTTTATCAAATAGTGATATTGAAGAAAAAGTAAAATTAGAATTATTAAAACTTTCAAAGAATCCTATTTATATTACAAATATGGATTATTCATCTAATATTCAAGAATATATTTTAAAAAATAATTATGATAAAAAAGAATTTAAAAATCTGATAAAAGAATATAATCAATATGATAGCAGCATAAAAAATATTATATTTGAATTAGCTATTCCAAATATAAATAATGATTATTACATATTATTAGCTGCTTCTCCAGAATTAAGAAAAAGAATTTTTAGCTCCAATGAAATATCTAATGAGAAGAAATTAGATTTCTTAATAGCTTCATTAGAAGAAATGAATGAAAAAAAAGAAGTTCTAAAATATTTGAAATTTATGAATTTAAAAGAGTATAATGATATCTTTAAAAAAGATCTTACTCTTATAATTGCTAAAACAGCTTTTAATGAAAAGTTATTACAAAAGTTACAAGAAAAAGAATTTATTGATAATTTTAATGAAAAAGAAGAATTTTATGAAGTTTTAACTAAAAAAAGATACATAGAAAAATTTATAGATTAATTAGATCTTGTGCCAACTTTTTTGTCCTTTGGCACCAAATCTATAATTTTTTCAATAAAGTCAAGGGGTTACTCTCTATGAGTAACTCTTTTTTTAGAAAAGTATTTTTCAATGGAATTTGACCAGAAAAAAATTAATAAATTCTATTATAGTCTATATTTTTATTGTACTTTGTACATAAACTATTCCTTTTGCTATTACTATTCCATAAATGATTATTCTATTATAAAAAATTCTTTCTCTATATTTATTCTCTAACTTATCTTCACATTCCTTATAATGAAAAACTTCTACAAAAAACATAATTAACCAGCATAAAAATATTATATAAAAATTCTCTTTGTATATTGTAGCCTCCTGATAACTTTTTAAATAGTAAATTAGTATTCCAATTCTCAATAGATCTATACATTTGCTAAAAGTAAAAACACCAAAAAAATTAATCAAGGAAAGCCAAATTACAGTACTTCCTATAATTAGAATTAGCAATTGTGATATCTCTTTCATATAATTTAATATTAATAAGAAACTATAATTTCCTTTTGAAGGTAGAATTCCTAATTCATCAAATTTTAATATCTGAGCAAAAAAAGTAACAAGGTATAGCATAAATAAATATCTTAATGCTGGACTACTTAGATTTTCTTTTAAAATTTTTGTGACATCTATTTTCATAATCTCCCCTCCCCCATTTTTTTAATAATGTTCTTTATTTCTATTTTTTTATATCTATTTACGATTCTATAAGATTTTATAGATTTTCTTATTCTTTTTTCCAAACTTCTTCAAGATTAATATCATCACTATTAGGTCTTTCTTCTTTTTTACTTATATAATCTACTTGAATTATTTTAGGCAAATCAAATGCTGTTCCTGTTAATATACAAGCACCTTGTGGCAATGTTGGAATCATTTGTTTTGAGTTTCGATCTAAAGTTGAGATAACATTATCAATCAATCTTAAATCTTTATCATTGATCAATCGATGAATAAAAAAGTTATGAAATTGTGACATAATAGTCTCGGAAATATCTGCTGGTCTTTGACTTGCAACTGTTAAGAAAAAACCAAATTTTCTACCTTCTTTTATAATCTCTTCAAAAAGTTCTAATCTATAATCTTTCCATAATTCTGCTTCTCTATTTGATTGATTTGATAAAATATTATGAGCTTCATCAATTACTAAGTGAAAAGTCCCTTTTATTTCTCTGTTATTCTTTTTTTTATGAGCTTCAAAATATTCTTTTGCTAATAAAATTGGAAATAATTTTTTTATTTCTTGTCTACAATTTCTTAATGAAATTATTTTTATATTTTTACTCTCCTCTGTATTTTCTTCTGAATCTTCACTTATTTCAATTACTCTGTTTAAAATTTGAGAAGTTGCTTTTATTCTAGCTATCAATGGATTAATATTATCATATTGAACATAATTCAATAGTAGCCCTTTTATTAAATCAAGCCTTGCTCTTATTTCTACTTCTTCAAATGAGTTAATATTTTTACTTATTTCCAATGATTCTATATTTAAAATTTCTACAAACAATTCTACATTTTCAGGCTTGCCTGAATATATATAATCATTTATACGTTTTATTCGAAAACAAGAATTAAACCATTCTAATCTATTTAAATTTCCTGCATCTACTCCAATTATCTCTAAAATTTCTTTCATTAATTCTAGTGTTTCTCTCTTAGGATTTGTTGAATCAAACATTTTTTTATATATTATTTTTATATATTTTATCAAATTTTCTTTAGCATCTATATCGTCATTATAATTTTTTTTTCTGCCTTTTATTAAATTTTTTAAAAATGGTTTTTGAGTTTTTTCTGTTGCATGAAACAAAAGACTTAGAACTTCCTCATTCCAAAAACTACTTTTTTTTATTTTAAATTTGTCTCCTTCTTCTTCTTTCGTATTTAAATTATAAACTTTTTTATCTCTACTTAAAACATCAGTACCTATATATTCTCCATTAAAATCAATAAAAACAAAATCACTCTTACTTAAGGATAACTCTTTGTGATTCAGTAAAGTATCATATAGCCTTGTTAAAGTATTTGATTTTCCACTACCTGTATTTCCAAATATTCCCATATGAGAATTGAATATCTTCGTCCAAGGTAAGTCTATAGATAAATTATAGTGTAAATCTTTACCAATTTTAAAAGGGATTGTTTGAGCTCCTGTAGGTGCAATTATATTCCTTATACTTTCATCATCTAACATTTTAACCATATTATAAATAATAGGAGAAAATTTAACTCCAGATTTGAATTGGATATTTTCAATATATCCTATACACTTTGCATAAACATATCTTTCATATTTTTCCTTTTCACATTCTTTAATTTTATTTCTTGTTAATAAAATATCTCTTATCTCTTCTGATTCAATTTGACAAATAATGTCAATATCTCCTCTTATTATAGCTAAATATCCTCCATTTTTAATTCCTTCATATTCCTTTCCTTCATAAAAATATTTAAAGTCAGAAGATACATTAAACATTTTTATTATTACTTCATTTCCTTTAACACTCCAAACAGTACCTACTTGAAATTCAGTATTAATCATTTTTATCACTACCAAAAAGTTTTTTTATAAAATTTTCAAAATCAATCTTTCCATCATCTTGTGGTTTTATAAATTTTATTTTATCACTTTTAGAAATTTTTAAATTTTCTAAAAGTTCTTTTTCTTGGCTATATTGATAACAAAAAATATATATTTTCAATGTAGGATTATTCAATGCTCTTTTAACAAGGCTAGCTATATGTTCATCTGCAAAACTAAATCCAAATACAATCAAAATTGAATCATTTTTCTCTAATTCATAACTTAATTGTCTTAAATGTTGATAATAAAATTCTTGGTATACAGTTTCTTCAAATTTATTTTTTTCAGGAAATATTATAACAAAATTTTCTCTTAATTTATTTCTTATTCCTGCTATTTTCGAATCATATTTTTCTTCTATATCTGAATTAAGTGATGTTATTTCAAGATTTTTAAATATATCTTCACTTACATCTTTTTCGTTTTGTAAATAAGTAATGAGTATTTCATCTCTATCATCATTATAATTCCATGAAACAGAACCATGTATTTTAAAAAGATTTATGATAGGAATTTCTCTATCAAAATTATCAAAAATTCCTGTATGGAGAATTTTTTTATGATAATTTTTCATACTAAGTTTTTTAGTTATATTTCCTGATGATCCATCATTAAAATAAAATTCAACTTTACCAGTTAATTCATCTGCTGCCTTTTCAAAAAATAAATCATAATTTGTGGTAAAAATATTTATTCTTCTTGGCTTTTGATAACCTTCTCTTTGTAAAAAAAACAAAATTTTTTCAAGAAATTTCTTATAATTATTGAATACTTTTTTTCCATCTGTATCTAGTTTTTCTAAAAAACAATTTTTTATTATTTGATGATAATAATATGAATAAACCAAATCCAAAACTTTATTATCAGCTTTATATCTTTCCAATATATCTTCTACTGTTAATTCTTCATTTCTATCTTCAATCCAATTTGTTTTTAAGGTTGGAATTGCACCAACACTTGCCCCTGAACCTATTAAAAAATTAATATTTTTTCCATACATGTTTCCCATTAAATTCATAGAGTTCCTCCATATAAAAATAATTTTTTTACATTAAATTTTTTATTATTTTATTCCTCAATTATTTATTAATTTTTTTAAACAGTTTTCTATTTTATTATATCATAAAATTCAACTAAAAAAGACTACTATTTCTAGTAGTCTTCTTCTTATCTCTCATTTTCTGATTCTTTATCCTTATTTTTAGGTTTTGCCCAGGGATTTTTCTTTCCTGAAGCTTTTTCTTTTTCTACTTCCTGATCCTTACTCTTCAAGTATTTATTTTCTCTTTCTCTGAAGTCTTTCATTTTCTCTCCATATAGGACTTCTGACATTTCTGAATATTCATGAGCATTATCTCTTACATCTTTTACATACAGCATTAATCTATATTCCAGTCCATCTGAAACTTTTTGAGTATCTTTTCCAAATTCCAAATCTCCCAGATCTATTCTGATTTTTTCTTTTATACATTCTCCACCATAATAAAGACTGATTTTAGTTTTATCATATCCTGATTTCTCATTTGTTTCTCTTTCTTTATTTTTCTCTTTGTCATAGTCCATTAACTGTTTGATAAAATTATAGGCTTTTTCGCCCCTTAATGATGTTTCTTCAGCTAATCCAAAGTCATTTTCAGACCAATGGAAAATTACCTGTAGTTTATCTAGTGGCTTTGTTAAAGGTTTATTCTCCAATTTTTTCAGCCTCTATACAAGCTCTGAAAAGCTCGTGGTAATCTTCTTTTAATGCCCCTATCCAACTTTTTAAATAATTGCTGTGATCCTGAAAATGTTCTCCTTCTAATTTTATTCCCAAATCTCCTTGTAGAAATACTGATCCTAATTCTGCTATAAGCTCTTCTTTTGCATATTCAGGGCTTCCAAACATATGTCCCTTATCTCGATTAAGTCTGCTTTCATGCCCTGTACTATGGATCATTTCATGAAGTGCTGTAGATAAAAAAGATTCAGAATCTTTAAAACTTTCCCTTAATGGTAAAACTATTTCATCTTTTGATGGACTGTAGTATGCTTGTTCTTGTCCAACTTCTTTTATTGGACACATAGAAGCAGCTATCATATCTTCAGCTATTTCCAGTATTTGTCCTTTTTCTAATGGAAGTTTTTCTAATTCAGGAATTCCTGCTATTTGTTCAGCATTAAAAACTTTAAAATAATTTACTATAGGTTTATCTAGTTCTCAGCCATCTTGGATCTTTATATCCATTTTTAACTGCTGCCATACTAAGCCTAAATCTATTTCCACCTTTATAATAAACTTCTGAAACTGGATTTTGTGGGCGTACTGCCATTTTATCCCACAACTTTCTAGTTGCTACATACCCTTGTTCCATACTTTTTATAAGTTCATCTACAATTTCTTTTCTGTCCTCCATTACTATTTCAAAAGCGGACTTTTTATTTTTTTCCATCTTCAGCCCCTCCTTCAAGATCTGAAGGCTGAACTATTTCTCCTTCATCAGCAATTCCATATTCTACAATTATTTTTTTATTTTTCCATTTTTTATGCTCTTCAGTTGCTTGTTCAATTTTCTTATTCATAATTCCCCTCCATTTTATCTTTCATTTTCAGATTCTTTATCTTTACCTTTGCTTTTAGCCCAGGGATTTTTCTTCTCTGAAGATTTTTCTTTTTCTACTTCTTTTCCTTCTTGAAACTCTTTCTTTTCAGTTAATTTTCCTGAAATATCATAATATTCCCATGTTCCTATCTGCTTTGATTCTTCATCAAACTGTCCTCTTTCTACTATAGTTCCTTTTTCATCATGTTTTTCATATAGAGTTACTTCCTCTTTTTCATGATATATATCTTTTGTTCCATCTTTCAAATGATAAATCTTCATATATTCATCTTCTTTTGGAGCATACTCTATTCTTTGTACATCTTCATGCCCATTATATACATAATGAACATATCCTATTTCAGTTATTGCTGCTTCTTTTTTACTTTCCTCTGTTAATTTTCCATCAGTATACAACATCATTTTTTCTATATTTCCACTTTTATCATAAAAGTTCCAAGTATCCGTTATTTTCCCATTTTCATCATACTCTTTACTACTTTTAAGTTGCCCATTATCATAATTTTCAATTACTTTTTCTCCTGAATGATTTCTATCTATATCTTCTAAAATTATTCCTTCCTTAGAATACTTTTTGTAAGTTATCATTTCATTATTTTTCCATTCAATTTCCTCTTTTATAGTTCCTGGAAGTAATTGAGGATTTCCAAAAGAATCATCTTCAAGTTCTGGTGGATAATAACTAACTGATTTCCCATCTTGCTTTATAGCTTCACTTCCCATTTCTAATTTTTCTGATAAATTTAGTTCTTGTATATCATTACTTTTATGTCTTTTTTCAATTTCCATTAGCTTATAAACTGAATCCTCTGGACTTGCTCCAGTTGAATAGTATTGCCAAACAAATGTTTCTTTATCTTCTTGCTTTTCTTCCTTTGGTTTAAAAATAAAAGAATGTAATTTATTCATAAAGCTTTTTTCAAATTTTTCCTGATCATGATTTAATTTTCCTTTTTCATTATATATTTTTAGATTTTTTAATTTCTTTCCTTGCTCATAACTTTCTTCATATGATAAAACCCCATTTCTATGGTATGCCTTGTATTGTCCATCATAAAGTGAATCTACAGTTGTTAGTTCTCTTTCTAAATTTCCATTATCATAATATTCTTTTATACTTCCATACACATGATATTCTCCATTTTCATTAATACGAGAAAAGTTTTTTTCTTGCTGTAATATTCCTGATCTATAGTATTCTTTTTCTTCTCTAGTAGAAAGAAGTTTTCCTAATTCTGAATAATTATTTAAAATACTTTCTCCTGTTTTAGATGTATTTATTTCACTTTTCAATTGTCCTGATTCATAATATTCTTTTTTAACTACTCCATCTTCTTTTTTTTCACTGCTATAAAGAAGTTTCCCTAATTCTGAATAATTATTTAAAATAGTATTACCATTTTCAAAAATGATTATCTCTTTTTCTAATTTCCCTGATTTATAATATTCTTTTTCATTCTCTTCTTCTATATTGTGATTTCCATCTTTATAATAAGAGATTCTTCCTGTTTCTCTTATTAATTTATCTGCCTCATATTCAAAAACTTTTTGATTTAATTTTCCATTATCAAGTATTCTTTTATATGTGACATTTCCACTTTTATCATATTCTAAATCTACTGTATAAGTCCCTTTATCTTCAGAATTAAAAACTGCTTTTCTTTCTTTTTCTACTTCTCCTGAAATATAGTATTCCTTAATATTTTCTTTTTTTAAATCCCTAGAACTACGAAATCTATCAGTTTCACTTCTTAATTCGCCAGTTTCATAATATTCCTTAATACTCTCTGTTACATTATCCCCATCTATAATTGCCTCTCGCTCTTTTTCTAATTTGCCTGAAGCATAATAACGATTCTGTATTACTTTATTTTCTTCATATTTGTTTTCTTCTGAATACAGCAGCTCTCCCTCTTCAGAATAAACATTTTTTTTACTTCTTTTGTCATCAATATTTATTTCTTCTGAAGCAACTCTTTTATTATAATGATAAGTTTCTTTATAAAAACCTTTATACTCTTCTTGATCATTAAAATATTCCTTAGCTTTATCATTTATTTCATAATTTTCTTTTTCTAATAGTATTCCTTCTATATAGTGTTCTTTTTCTATTAGAGTTCCATCATCTTTATAATATAACCATTCATTCCCTTTTTGACCAGTTACATATTCTCCTTTAATTTTTAACTCTCCATTTTCAAAATATTCTCTATATTCTTCAATAGCTTCATAACCATCATATTCTTTAGTTAAGATCTTCTCTGATTTTAAAATCTTTTTTTCAAAATCATAGTATTCTTGATTTGTAATTGTTTTTTCTTCCATGACTTTATCCCCCTAGTTTATTTATTTGTCCCAACGTCTTTCTCCTGTTTTAAGAATTTTTATATTTGCTCCTTTTACTAATGAAGTTCTTCCAAACCTGTCAAATTCTATTGTTAATACTACTTCCTTTCCATTCTTATACCAAATAATATTGGGATAGTTGTTTTCTATAGTTATCGTTTCTTCTCTTTTAATTTTTATTTTTTTAAAAAACTTTATATCTACACTTGTAAAGCTTGGACAATTATAATATGTATATTCTGTTATATTCTCTTTATCTGTTTGTTTCCAATTTTCTACCATTATAAACTTAGTCATTGGAACTTGAGCTAATACATTTTTTTGCATTTCTCCATTTGAAATCTCTATTATATGTTGATAAGCTGAATTTCTTATATACATTTCTAAGCCTCTATATTCATAAGCTAATAAGGAAAATTCATATCTTGACAAGGATATCTTTTTCCCACACAAAGAAATTTCTAGTATTTCTTTAACTTTATCTAAAAGTTTCATAGTTATTCCCTTTCATATTTTTTGACTTTTTGGGTAAATGTGATATAATTAAGTTGAAAGACCCTTAGGGGCACTCGATAAGTATGAATCTCTGATGAGTTTGGCTCTCACTTTGTGAGAGCTTTTCTCATATATATCAAGAGGTCAGAGACTTGGTATATAGAGAAATACTTATCGAGGAGGTACTATTATGTACATCTATATTCACTCACTTTCAATTCATGGAGGGATTGCAATTGCTTTCTTCATTGTTGTTTGGTGGTGGTATAAGAACAAATAGTAGCCTCAGCCCCTTTGGGGCTTTTTATTTTTTCTTCTTTTCAGGAAATCCATCTAGTTTTAGATTAGGATATTTCTTCCCATCTTTTTCTGTTATTTCCAGCTTCAGATATCCTTCAAATTTTTTATTCTCTTTTCCAGTAAGTGTAAATACAGCTTTTTTTCCACTTAACAATGATTTTGCCTTTGCTTTTGTAATTGTAAGTTCATCAGAAAATCTCTTAGTCTTTTTCCATAGCTTAAAGTCACAATTTTTGTAGTCACTACAATAAAAGTTTTTTTCTCCTTCATAAACTGGTTTTTTACATACAGGACACTCTCCAATTACTTCTTTTAACTCATTTTTATCTATTTTTTCAAGTTCTATATCTTTAGATATTATTCCTTTTAGTTCTTCTGCTGTCATATCTATAGCTTCTTCTACTTTTGCTTCTCCTTTATATATCTTTTTAAGTATTTTTGAAAATTCTACTGTTTTATCAGCATATAAATTAATTTCTAACTTATCTAGGTTTTCTATTAATTTTTCTCCAAGTGCTTCTATTGAGTAATTAGAAGCTTTTTGTGATATATATTCTCTTTTTTTACAAGTTTCAATAATTCCTGTACGAGTTGCTTCTGTTCCTATTTCAATTC
>NZ_JAWDXO010000064.1 GCF_032477075.1 Fusobacterium sp.
AGGGGTAGCTCCGATTTTTGTGGCTTTTTTCCCCAAATATTAAGCTATCTCAATAAAAGCAAGGATTAATAGTTTATAAAAAAAGAGATAATACCATCTAAAATGATATTTTCCCTTGTAATATTAGTTTATATATAGAGAAATTACTTTCTTTATTTTTTTAATTTTTCTTTTAATTTCATAACTTTTTCTTTAATAATTTCAATTGTTTTTATAAATTCTTCATCTGATTTTCCAGTAGGGTCATCTAGTCCCCAATCTTCTCTAAATTCACACGGAAGAAAAGGACAATCTACATTACATCCCATTGTTATTACAATATTAACTTTAGGTATATCAGCTAATAATTTAGGTTTTTGAGTTTTTTCCATATCTATTCCATAATATTTTTTCATCAATCTTACTGCATCTTGATTAATTTGAGATTTTACTTCAGTTCCTGCACTATAGCTTTCAAAAATATTATCAGCATAATATTTTCCAAAAGCTTCAGCTATTTGACTTCTGCAAGAATTATGAACACAAATAAATGATACTTTTTTCTTTGCCATTTTTCCTCCTATTCAAACCAACTTTTTGTATTATTTGCAAATTTAACTAAAGCTAGCATAACAGGAACTTCAACAAGAACTCCTACAACTGTAGCTAAAGCTGCTGGTGAAGTTGTTCCAAACAATGCTATAGCAACAGCTACGGAAAGTTCAAAAAAGTTAGAGGCTCCTATCATTCCTGCTGGTGCAGAAACATTATGAGGCAATTTTAGAAATTTACAAAGAAAATAAGCAATAAAAAATATTAAAAATGTTTGTATAATTAATGGTATTGCAATTAATAAAATATGAAGTGGATTATTAATAATAACATCCCCTTGAAAAGCAAATAATAAAATTAAAGTTAATAATAATCCTATAACAGTAAGATTATCAAATTTAGGAAGAAATTCTTTTTCAAAGTACTTCTCTCCCTTGTTTTTAACAATAATTATTCTTGTTAAGATTCCACCAGTAAGTGGGATTACCACAAATAATATAACTGATAATATTAATGTATTCCAAGGAACAACAACATTACTTATTCCTAATAAAAACTTAACTATTGGTACAAAAGCTATAAGAATTATCAAATCATTTGTTGCCACTTGAACAACTGTATAAGCAGGATTTCCTTTTGTTAGGTGGCTCCATACAAATACCATTGCTGTACACGGAGCTGCTCCTAAAAGTACAGCTCCTGCAAGATATTCTGTTGCTAAATCAGGAGCTATAAAGTTTTTAAACAAAGTATGAAAGAAAAAAGCTGCTATTCCATACATAGTAAAAGGTTTTATAAGCCAATTGACTATCCAAGTTACATAAAGACCTTTTGGGTTTTTTCCAACATCTTTTATACTTTGAAAATCTACTTTCATCATCATAGGATATATCATAAGCCATATTAATATAGCAACCGGAATTGATACTTTAGCATATTCAAATTTATTTAGATATTGTGGAATGGCTGGAAGAAACTTACCAATTAATATTCCTCCAACCATGCATAAAGCTACCCAAATTGTTAAATATTTTTGAAAGAAACTTATACTTTCTATTTTTTTATCTGACATTTTTAAACTCCTATTATAATTTTTCTATTATTTTTACTATTTCTTCTGGTTTTAGTACTTTTCCATAAGAAACGACTTTTTCATCTATAACTAAACCTGGAGTAGACATTATTCCATAACTTGAAATATCTCCCATATCTGTCACTTTTTCTATATTGGTCTCTATGTTTAAAGAAGTAAGGGCTTTTTTTACATTATCAGCTAAGTTAACACAATTTTTGCAGCCAGTTCCTAAAACTTTTATAGTCATGGCTCCTTCTTTTTTTATAGTATTTTCTTTTGAAGTTTCATCAACATCACAACTACCACAACTACAACCACCTTTAAAAACTTTATCAAATATTCCCATTTTGTTCACTCCTTTTATAAAATATATTTTTAAATAAATAAATAACCAAATGCATTAAAACTATAACCAATTATTATTATTCCAACAGCTACTATTCCTACAAATGTTACAAGCAGCTTATTTTGTACAACCTTTTTTAACATTATTATAGATGGTAAACTTAATGCTGTAACTCCCATCATGAAAGATAAAATAGTTCCAACACCAACACCTTTTGCAAAAAGAGCTTCTGCAATAGGAATTGTTCCAAATATATCTGCATACATTGGTATTCCTACAAATGTTGCTATCAATACTGAAAATGGATTATTAGTACCTAATATTTTTTGAATAATTCCAGCTGGTATCCAGTTATGAATTAAAGCACCTATTCCGACACCAACAATTACATACCAAAATACTTTCTTTACTGTTTCTTTTACTTGCTCATGAGCATATTCAAGTCTTTCTTTAGTTGTAAGTTCAGGGGACTCTATATCTATACTTCCAGCAGGTTTTGTAAATTTAACAACATATTTTTCCATTCCCATTTTATCCAGAATAGTTCCTCCAATTACAGCGAGAACAAGTCCAACAATGACATAAATTGCTGCTATTGGTAAACCAAATACACTAATCAATAAAATGAATGATCCTAAATCTACCAAAGGAGAAGATATTAAAAAGGAAAATGTTACTCCAACAGGAAGTCCTGCATTTGTAAATCCTATAAATATAGGAATAGAAGAACAACTGCAAAAAGGTGTTACAGTACCAAGTAAAGCACTTAAAATATTTGCTTTTATTCCTTTGAAATTTCCAAGAATTTTCTTTGTTCTTTCTGGTGGAAAGAAGCTTTGAATATATGAAATAACAAAAATAAGAATGGATAAAAGTACAATTATTTTTATAGTATCATATATAAAAAACTGAATACTACCACCTATTCTGCTGTTAGCATCTATTCCTAAGGCAGTAAGTCCTTTTTTTACTAAATTATCTAGCCATAACATTTTTAAGAACTGATCTTCAAAAAAAGACCAGATAGCAATAATTATTGACATAGATTATCCTCTCCCTTTTTTATTATTGACTCACAATCTAATATTTCATCTAATATTGTTTTTAAATTTTTACATCCTTCTTCGTCAAAAGAATAATAACTCCATTTCCCATCTTTTCTGCATTTAATAATTCCACTGTCATATAGGATTTTCATATGATGTGATAAAGTAGATTGTCCAATATGGAGCTCTTCTAAAATTTTACAAGAACAATTTTCTCCATACTTTAACATTTCTAATATGATAAGCCTATTAGGGTCACTTAAAGCTTTGAAAAGTTTTGACATATTTTCATATTTTTTTTCCATTCTTTCACCTCAAATCTATTTTTATCGATATATCATAAGTAATTATACTTCCATGTATCTAAATTTGTCAATATGTTTTTAAAAAATTATATTATAAATATAAAATTATTTTTCATATTTTTAAAAGTCTAAATTACTCTAATCTTAATGATATAATTTCAAGAAAAAATGGAAATTGCCTTATATTTCCAATCTACAAAACTCTACTATTATGGACAATATGAATATTAAAAAATATTTGTCTATAAATATTGGTTTTCTATTTTTTATTCTTTTGTCTATCTTTCTTTAATTATTTATATACTTTTTTTACATTAAACGATATAATTTATAAAAACTAATGGAGGATAAATAAAATGAAATACTATTATGCAAGAGTTTCTTCAGAAACTCAGAACTTAGATAGACAGATAGAACTTTTTAAAGAAATGGGAGCTACTGATAGAACTATTTTTCAAGAAAAAAAGTCTGGAAAATCTTTTGAAAATAGAGACACCTGGAATGAACTTTTAAATGTATGGGTCAAAAGTGGTGACACCATTATTGTAAAAAATCTTGATAGAATTGGAAGAAATGCAAAAGAAGTAAGAGAATGTCTTTTAAATCTTGCTAAGCGAAACATAATTTTAGAATCTATTGACCAAGGCTATTTAAATAACTTCTTAAAGGAAAAACTTTTAAATAAAAGAGCTGACTCTTTAGCAGAGGCTATGCTCAATGTTATGCTTGATACAATGCTTGAGGTGGATTTATTAAAAGCTGAATGGGAAAGAAAGGAACTTAGAAAAAGACAAGAAGAAGGAATAAAAAGGGCTCTTGCAAAAGGAGTTAAATTTGGGAGAAGTAAAGATAAAGAGATAAGAAAAAAATTTGATGAAATATATCCATTAACAAGAAACAAAGATGCTCCTTACTACATTTCAATGACTGAAGCTCTAAGTGTTATAGGATGTTCTAAAGCAATGTTTTATAAATTAAAAAAAGAAAAAGGTTTATGATATGAGATATCGAAATAAACTTTTTAATAACCGCGAAAGAATAGAAATTATTGATCTTTTAACAAATGAGAGCAAATTTTTTCAAAAAGTGCCATTTTCTTCAGAGGAATTTTCAAAAATAAAAAAACTTGGGTCTCCTACTTTACAAATTGGATTTGCTCTTCAGTTAATATATTTAAAAAATAATGGAATTTCAATAAATTCATATTTTGATAGAGTTTCTGAAAAACTAATATCTTACATTAGCAATTTATTAAAATGTGATTCAAATTCAATTGATAAGTATTGGTGTACTAAAAACACTAAAGAAAGACATCTAATTGAAATCCTTAATTTTTCAGGATATTCTAAATTTTCATATACAAAAGAGATGGCAGAAGAACTCTTTAAAATTGCTTTAAACTTTGGAAGTTTTACCACTCAATTCAAGGAATTTTTGATCTTTTTAAAATCTAAAAGAATTTTAACTCCTAATCTCTCTGCTATTGAGCAGTTTTTATGGATATCAAATAAAGAAGCCAATGAAAAAATTTATGAAAGTATCTTTAGACAAATATCGAATAAAGAAAGGTTTTATAGTATTTTAAATGTTGAAAAATCTGGAACTTCAACTTATTCAAGGATTAAAACTTTAAGTGTTAATTCAAATTCCAATGGAATTAGAGAACTTTTAAAAGTAGTAAAAGAAATTGATACCTTTAATGATCCTATTGATGTTAGTTTTTTAAGTGATAGTAAACTATCATATTTTTTACTTGAGATACAAAGATCTGACAAATCTAGAATTGAAAAGTTTTCAAGCAATAAAAAAAAGTATGCATATCTTGCTCTATTTTTATACTTCAAGCGAAAAGAATTTATTGATATGATTATTGAAGTAACCTCAACTTATGCTGGAACTGTTTTAAAAAGAAGTCGTAAAAAATCTAAACTTTATTCACTGCAACTTCAAGAAAAGTTAAAGTCAAACTCATTGAAGTTAAAAGAGATTGTTAATGATATTCTAAATATTAAAAACATTGAAGAGCTAGAAAAATATCAAAAAAAACTGCTTCCATTAAATGATGAATTAAATTTAGAAAAATCTGAATTAGAAGAGATTGATTTTCTTTTAAAATCACACCAGAGTTTTAATTATACTAATGAATTACTTGGATCTATTAAATTTGATAGTCATACAAAACCTAAATTCATTAAGAATTTAAAAGAGTTTCCAGAATTAAAATACAAAAAGAAAATACAAATTGATACATCAATTTTTAATCTACAGTGGCAAAAGAACATTAAGAAAATGGATTTTAACAAAAAAGTTGTAGAACTAGCATTTATTTATACTATAAGAGACTATATTCGTTCTGGAGATATTTTCGTAAGAGAGAGTAAGAAATATAACAGTTTTGATTCCTACTTAGTTTCAGAAAATAAAGAAATTACATCTAAAGAGGCAAAAGAATTTTTAGAAAAATTAAAGACTATGTTAATTATTCCCAAGAAATTAAATTTTGATAGAAATATTATAGCTGATGAAAAGAGTAATTTTAGTGAAAAAATTTATAGCTATTTCCCTAAAATAAGTATGCCTGAGATTCTTTTTGAAGTTAATTCTTGGACAGGAGTTTTAGATGATATCAGGGAAAAAGATGGTGGCCAAAAAATTATTGTAGCAACACTAATGGCTAATGGTCATAATATTGGATTTTCTAAAATGTCTATTTCTAGTGGGATAGATGAAGCAGTTTTAAGAAGGACAAATGAGTATTATTTTAATAATGAAGCTTTATTTAAAGCTCAAAAAACCTTAGTAAATTATCATTATTCTTTAGATATTGTAAAGAATTGGGGAGCAGGAGAAAAATCATCTTCAGATGGAATGAGAGTTCCTATAAGTTCAAAAACAATATATGCAGATTACAATACTCACTATGAAAATAGAGGTGGAGGAATGTATCGCCATATAAGTGATCAATATACACCATTTTATGTGCAGATGTTAGAGGGGCGAGATAGTAACCATGTTTTAGATGGACTCTTATACCACAATTCAGCCCTAGAAATATATGAACATTCAACAGATACAGCAGGATATACAGAACAAATGTTTGCATTAACATATCTTTTAGGGTTTAACTTTAAACCAAGAATAAAAAATTTGGATAGTCAGCAATTATATGGTTTTGAAAATATAGAAAATGAAGGAAAAAAATTTAAAAAGATAAATGAAAATTTAATATTAGAAAATTTTAAAGAGGTAGGAAGGTTGATAGAATCAATACATTGTGGGAAAGTAAAGGCTTCATTGATATTAAATAAGATAAATTCATATAGTAGAAATAATGGAGTAGCCAAAGGTTTGAAAGAAATTGGAAGAATACTAAAAACAAAATATATTTTAGAATATTATTCAAGTGAACTACTTAGAAAGGAAGTTCAAAAGATGCTAAATAAGGGTGAAGCAATAAATTCAGTAGGACGCTTGATGTTTTTTGGAAAAAATGGAAGATTAAATGAGAACACAATAGATAAGCAACTGGAGAAAGCGAGTTGCTTAAATATATTGTTATCCTCATTGATAATTTGGAACTCAAGATATTTAGAGAAAATATACAGATTAGTATGTGAAGAAAAATGGTTTGATGAAGAGGAATTTAAAAGAGTTAGTCCTTTGGGAACAGAGCATGTAAATTTTCTAGGAAAATATGTATTTGAAGAAAGTGTAATAGAAACAAAAGATGGATTAAGAGAAATTAAAATCAAGGCTTAAACAATTAACATTTAGGCCTTGATTTTATTGATATAGTTTAATATTTGGGGGAAAAAGCCACAAAAACCGGAGCTACCCCTT
>NZ_JAWDXO010000065.1 GCF_032477075.1 Fusobacterium sp.
ATATGATAAAGATGAAAAAACAGCAGATAATGTAGGAAATAAAATAGAAGAAATAAAGGCAGGAGAAGAAAAAGACTACAATGAATATCTAGCTTCAATTAAAGACAAGTATAAGGACCTACCAAGTCTGGAAGAATCAAAAGAGTTAGAAAATAGAATTCCTGATGAATATAAGGAAAAATTTGCTGTTCCAGTTCCGCTTCCAGTATTAGTAGGTGGAGTAGTACTTATTGGAGGATACTATTATATACAAAACTCTGAAGAAAATAAAGAAACTTGGAATAAATTTCAAGAAGATCTAAAGAAGGAATGGGAATCTGTTAAAGATAAAGGAATAGTCTATGCTGAATTTCAAAAGGTTTATATGGAGGCTTTCTTAGCAAAACAAAATATTATAATAGGAGCAGAAGAGGGTATAGGAAACATATTAACATCACCAGGAAAACTGCCAGATGAAGCAAAATTTCCTATTTATTTGGGAGGAGGAAATCCAGAAGTAATTGAATATAAACCTGATACAAATGGGGCACCTCCAGTTTCATTACCAACAGATACAGCTCATGATGGAGGAACTAAAGATTTACCAGATACAGGAACTCTTGTAAATGAACCTCCCAAAGTAGAAGATAATAATATATTATATGTTAAAGAAACAAATGATGAATTTCTAGCAAGAATAAAAAACTTAGGAACAAATGAAAGAATAGCAAGAATAAAAGAAAAAGCTACTGAAGTAGCAAAAGAGAGTGGTTGGGAAGTGATAAGAAGTTATAAAAGTAAAAATGGTAGAACTGTATATACTGATAAGAAGTTTCTTTATTCATTAGATACACGTCATGGAACTTTTGAAAAACTGACTCTAAAAGGAAAACATGTAGAGGAAATAAATATGGATAAAGAGGTTGTTACACAAGGAGATAAAACAGGAAAACATGATTTTAGAAAATAAGGAGATATGGTATGAAGAACTTAATAAATCAATACCTTAAAGAAGTATATATAGAAAAGAAGCATTATTTACTATATGAAAAATATAGAGTTAAATTGGAGTTTATGAAAAATATTTTAGAATCTTTAAAAATATACTTTATTAGTTATAAATTATATATTGATTTTCCTTATAAAGAAGTGTGGACTATAAAATTTAAAAATTTTAAAAATATAGAATATATAACAGAAATTCATATTTCTAAAATAGCTTCAGTCTATTATATATATCATTGTGTAGAATATCTTAATAGTTACTCTGACTCAACTGAAAAGAGCATTGGAGATATTTCAATTTTTCCATATATAAAAAATCAAGAAAAATTTCATTCTCTTTTTAGAAAAGAAATGAACAAATATAATTATATTGAATATCAAGATTCAAATGAAGGTATTCTTGAATTTAAAAATAATACTTTTAGTTTAATGGAGGGTGAACAATATACAGCTTTTGATATATTCTTTAATGATGTATTCAATCTATTAAATCAGAAAGGGAGCTAAACAAAATGAAAAAAATAATAAGAAAAAATTTAGAAAATTTAATTTTAAAAAACAAGATAGAGAATACTGAAAAGAAAAGTTTAGATTTATTAAAAGCTGTTTATCATTGTTTAGGAAAAGAGAAGAAATATATCTTAGAATATAGAGTAATACAAGATATGAATTTTCCTTATGAAACTTGGAAGCTTTATATAAAAAAAGAGAGAGAAATAGAAGTATATGTAGAGGTATTAATATCAAAAATTATCCCAATTTTTACAATAAATGAGAAGGCAATAATTATTGATGAAAATCCTGAAAGTATAAAAAAGAATGTAGAGCTTAATTTAGATAATCAAACTTTTACAGGAGCAGTATATCTTTGTCCAAAAATTATAAAAGTAATGAAAAAATTTAATTATATTGAGACAAAATATATAGATTTGTATATGCCTGTATTGAAAGAAAAAAATAAAAAATTTTCAATAATAAATGCTAACGAATTTTTTACCTTGGAAGGATTATTTTTTATAGATTATCCAGAATTGATGGATCAATTTGTGAGTGAAGATGGTAAAAGTAATAATTAAATAAAATAAATATTTGATAAGAAAAATTTAATAGAAGAAAAAGTGTTCTAATTCAATTTGATATTTTATAGGTGGCTCAATTAATTTGGGTCACTTAATAAAATATTGAAATAGTAGGAGAAAGTAAAATAGCAGAAGAATTAGGATTTAATACAGATTTAGAAAAAGCGCAAGTTATAACAAAAGATGAAGATAAAGTATTAGATGCAGAACTTCATACAGATTTACTGAATCAGTCAGAAAGAGATAAAATAGGAGAAGCAGGAGATTATTTAGAGTCAATTTATAAAGGAATAACAGATTCAGGGGTAGGAGGAAAGATTAACACAATCAAGGAACAAATATATGGAGATCTTTCTCCTGGAGAAGAAGCATTTGCCTCAACTTCAAATAATACAATAGCAATAGATAGAAATATATTGGCTTCAGCAGATTCTAACAAAATATTGAGTATATTAGCTCATGAACTGGGACACTTTAATGGTTATGATAGTGGAACAGAAAGTACAGCTTCAAGAGTAGAAAATGCAGTATCAGGAGCAGTAAGCAAAAAAGAATCTACAGGAGATTATGAAGCATATTTCAAAAATATGTATGAAGGAAAAGATATAAGTGGAAATGAAGCACAGAAAATAATAGATGGTATTCCTGAAGAAAATAAAGAAAATTTTACTCGTGGGGTAAGTATTGGAGCATCTGCAGGATTTGGTGGACAAGTTGGAGTCGGACTTACTAAATATACAACTATAGATCATAAAAATAACAAGGCCATCGTTTTTATTACAGCAGATGGAGCTGTGGACTTTGCTAATCCTGATGCAGGAGCGGCTCTAACCTTTTCATTTTATCCTTTTGTTAATGATCCAGAAGTCTTAGCAGGTAGGGCTAAAGCTATAGGAGGAACAGCTCCTATTCCTAGACTAGAAGAACTTAGTGGAGGAGCAAAAATCGTATTAGATACTGAAGGGAAATTTTTAGGTGTAGGTTTTATTATAGGAAAATCTCTATCACCTGTAGATGTATTTGGAGGGTTTACTTATGGTTCTAAAATAATTTCTAAAAAAGAATACACAATATATGAATATTATAAAGAAACTAGTCCAAGAGGAGGCAAAAATAAATGGTGATTGAAGTAGAAAATTCAGATACTTCTATAAAAATAAGTAAAATTATAGAAGATGACTATAATAGTTATAAAAATAAAATGAAATTACTTTACACTTTAATTAGTCTTTTTGTACAATATAAGATTTTGAAAGACTATATTTTTTCTCCCAATACTATCACTTATGAAGTTTTTATGTTTATATTGTTTGTTCAATTAGGGCTAACAATAATATTTTACTTGGTATATAGAGGTAATTTATATCCTCACTTTAATGAATTTATATTTTTAAATACTGATAGAATTATTTTACAAATTAAAGAATTTGATTCTATAAGAAATGAAATAATAATCTTTCCAAATGATATATTAAAAATATATATAAAAAGAAGAGAAGAGGTATTTAGGTATAGCAATAAAATTCCTGATGAAGAGTATATGGTAATAAAATTTAAAACAAAGCAAGACGTTTTCTCTTGGGGATTTAAAATACCATTAGAAGAAGCGGAAAAAATAAAAAATGTTATAGATAATTATTTAAATAACCTTGCATAGGAAATCTAATAAAGATAAAAACTTTAATATTTTATAGGTAACCTAAGAAAATTTCTGGGTTACTTATTAAGATATTAAAAGGTTAATAAAAATTACTATATAAGGAGGTTAAATATGAGTAAAACTTATGAAGTATATCCTACCACTTCATATATTCCAAGCAAAGAAGAAATAGGAAAATTAGCTGAAAAATATTTAAATACTTTTTTAGAAAAAGAAAATATAAAAGAAGAATATAAAAAAAGAATGAAAATTACTAATTCAACTCTTAAATTTTCTGATAAAAATTATGTTAATAGAGAAAATATATGCATGGTTGATACAGAATATGATGCTTATAAATTAAATATCAAGGAAGGAAATGTAATATTTGTTTTTTTTCATAAATTTACTCAACTTGATATTGAAGTTTTGGAAGAAACACTTGTTAATACAAATTATGAAAATGAATTTGAAAAAATTGTAAAGTTAAGTTATACATGGACAGTAAAAAGAACTGCTTGGCAACCAGTATTATCAAATATATTGTATGGTTTTATTGCTATAGCAATAGCTGAACTTACTGATGGGATAATATATTCTGGAGATGGAGCATGGAATATTGAAATTTTTCCTGTTAAAGTAGAAGAATTCCTTCCAATTCTTTTAGATGCAACTATTGAGCAAATTTTAAGATATGATTAATATTAATGTTTTAAAGGTAGTCCAATTAATTTGGATGTTCATTAATATACTATAAATAATAGCTGTTTTAAAGTAAAGTTAAAAGGAGTTAATTATTGGAAATCAAGATAAAAGAATCTCAAAATGAAATAAAAATCATAAAAGAACTTTGGAACTTCGAAAATTAAAAAGCAAGAATGGAGAAAATAAAATGAAAAAAGAGTGGGGAATAAAAGATGTATTGATTGCATTATTAGGAGAAGGGTTGTTATTTGGTGCACTTATTTTATCGGTTGCAATAAAGGATAGTGAATCTCTTGTACGGAGATATCCAATAGAGATAAGAAATATACTTATGGGGATACTGTATATAAGCTTTGTTATATTTGGATTATTGATCATATGTAAAGGGTTATTAAAAATTAATTTTAGAGATTGTCGTATATTGCCAATAAAAATAAAAACTATATGGATAATTCTTGCTTTTATTATGCCATTACTTGTAAGTGGTATATTACTATGTTTTCCAGGGGAGTGGTTAAATATAGAGTTTAGCACAGCTAATATGATAACTACTCTATCATTAACATTGGTATTCTTTGGAATAGCAGCACCTATAGTTGAAGAAATGATATTTAGAGGAATGATGCTTACAGTTTTTGAAAAAAAATGGAATAGAGAAATAGCAATATTCTTATCTTCTCTTTTATTTGGGATAGGACATATTATTGGGCAAAAAATGGAATTAAGAGATTTTTTTATTATGTCATTATCAGCAGGGTTGATAGGAGCAACCTTATCATTAGTTACATTTATAACAGAAAGTATATGGTCAAGTGTGGTTATACACATGGTATGGAATATAATAATTATGGGACAAATAATTAGTATTGGAGGAGTTAGACCATTATATAGCAGATATAATTATACTTTTAACTCTGATTCATTTTTACTTACAGGAGGAGCTTTTGGAATAGAAGCATCCCTACCATCCATAGTAATAAATATAATATTTTTAACCATAGTATGGAAGTTATGGAAAAGAAGATAAAAGGTAATTGTAAAAACTTTATATTTAAAAATTAAAATCAAAGTAATAAATGTAAATTTATTAAAAATTTTATTTGAAAGATATAGCATTAAAATAACTTAATAGAAGGAGAATATAAAAAATGATAAAAATATCAAGTGCTATTGAACTAATTAACAAATGAGTAAGGAGTAGTGGTTATATATTAATAAAATTGTAAAGTTAGCCATAGAGGTAAGAATAATCTACAGTATTTAAATGAATTATATTATAAATTTGAAATAACAAATAAAAATTTTTATATTTTAATTATATGAGTTCACAGCTATACACTAGTAGTTAGGGAATGTACACATAAGGTTGTGATATTTTTAAATTTTTTTAATATTATTAGTATTAATTGCAATATTGGTAATAATAAAAATTTTATGGTTATTAATAGTATTTTTTAAATTAAATATAGGAGGAAAACAAAAATATGGATGAAAATAAAACACTAAGCATATTAGATGCTTGTTATGTAAAAGCAATTAATGGAATACCTATGGTAAGTGAACCAATAGAAGAATTAGTAGAAAGTTATTTAAGGAGATATAATAACAACCAACAGGCTGCGAAAGAGATGATAGCTAATCAAGTTTTAAAATGTACAACCTCTGGTTTTTTATCAGGCTTGGGAGGAATAATTACTCTTCCAGTTACATTACCAGTAAATTTGACAAGTGTACTTTATATTCAAATGCGTATGATAGCAGGAGTAGCCTACGCAGCAGGATATGATATTAATGATGATACAACCAAAACCCTTGTTTATCTATGCTTGGCAGGAAGTGGAGCTGGAGAAATTATAAAAAGTACAGGAATTAAAGTTGCTACAATGAGTGCTAAAAGATTTGTTCAAACTAAGGTAAGTGGAGAAACATTAAAACAAATAAATAAAAAAATTGGTTTTATGTTACTAACTAAAGCTGGAACTAAAAGGGGAGCAATTAGTTTAATAAAAGTAGTTCCTATTGCTGGTGGAATTGTAGGAGGAACTTTTGATGCTTTAGCAACAAAGGCAATAGCTAAAATAGCAATGAGTAGATTTTTTAAAGATTAAAGATAAAAAATTGCAATAGATATAATAATAAAGGGAGAGTCTAGGGAAGTTCAAATACCAAAAATAATGAAAAAGGAGTATGGAGAAATTTTAAGTTTATATTTAAAAAAGATATTCTTGTTCTAGAAGAGCTGAGGTTTGAGATGAGAATATTGGAACAATAAGCTGAACTTTTAGCAGAATATTCTGTAAAAGAAAAAATATATAAATGGAATAACAGAAAGATTTTTTATAAAAAATTATTTCTTGTTTCTTAGGAAATTATAATTTGATAAATTTGTTGAAAAAATAAAAAATATTAATTATTTTAGCTTCATATTAGATATATTTAATCGAATAAGA
>NZ_JAWDXO010000066.1 GCF_032477075.1 Fusobacterium sp.
GAGAGATGGATTTAAAATGAGAAGAACAGCAATAGAGTATGGAGTGGATGTTCTGACAGCTTTAGATACAATCAGTGCTATACTTAGAATGCAGGATAGACATATTGAAGAAGATAAGCTTGATGTATTTGATGTAAGTAAAATTTAATGAATGTTAAAAAAGAACAGTTTAAAGTTTTAATGGCTTTAACTGTTTTTTTAGAATTTATAAATTTTTAACAAAAGAAATGCTCTTTTAACACTTAGGGAAAGCATAAAATAAAAAATATAAAATCTCTAATTTAAGAAGATAAATTTTTTCTACTTCAAATTTTAAAAATTTTTTGAATCCAAGTAGTTTTAAGAATAAAAGTTTTAAAATTCCTGTTTTTTAATTCTAGAAATAATTGTTTATATATCTAAGAAAAGAAAAATTGAATTATGAAAATTAAATGATATAATAAAATTACAAAAAATTACAGATAATAGGAGGAGATACTTAATGAAATTATTAAAAAAGGTAATATTTTTGTTTCTATTTTTTACAGGAATCGCGGTAGCCTGTCCTGACAAAGATTTTCACAGAAAAATGGAAAGATATATTCAAGAAACAACAAGTCTAAAAAAACAGGGGAAGAAAATTGTAGTAGACAGTGAAAAAATTGTTATGGAAACATTTTTGGCTGTAAAAGGAGATAGGGATAGGCTAGAAGGAGCACTAGCTATTGTTATGACAGGATTATTGAAATATTCAAAAAATCATGGTTATGAATTGTATATAAAAGATCCTGAAGGAAATGAGAAAGGATTTATGGAATTTATAGGAAAATAAGTCATGCATATGTCAAGGAAGTTAAAAATAATTTTATGATAAGATAAATAAGAGATAATAAAAAAGCTGCCATATAGGCAGTCTTTTTTATACACTAAAACATTAAAAAGATCCATAATTAATTGCTACAGCTATAACCATAAAAATAACCTGCAGCAAAAACATAATTATAAATAAGGGAGTGATAAATCTATACCATTTTTCTATTGGAAGGCTCATCAGTCCACAAACAGTAGCAGCTGATGTAGGCCAAAACATATTAGAAAAACCATCTCCAAATTGGAAAGCAAGTACAGCTGTTTGTCTTGTAAGTCCAATAGCATCTGCTAAAGGGGCCATAATAGGCATAGATGTAGCTGCCTGTCCTGAACCAGAAGGGATAAAAAAATTGATGAAGTTTTGGACAACAACCATTCCTACAGCAGCAATAGTTTTAGGCATAGTAGAAAGTGTATTAGCCATAAAATTTATTATAGTATCAATTATGTGGCCATTTTCCATTACAATAGTAAGTGATCTTGCTACCCCCACTGCCATTGCACCAAAAATAACATCTGAAACTGATTTTACAAAAAGAGAAGCTATCTGACTGAAATTATACCCTCCAACTAATCCAGTAATTATCATCATGATGAAGAAAAGAGTGGAAAGTTCATTCAGATACCATCCAAGCTGACTTGTACCATATACAAGTAAAGCTATAGTTACAACAAAAAGTAGCATTATAAACTTATGCTTTCTATTAAAAGGAAGTTGTTCCATCTCTTCACGGTTCATTCCATCTGAAAAATTGAATTTAACATCTTTAACAATTGAAAGTTCTGGATGAAGTTTTACTTTTCTTGCATAAAGCATAAGATAAATAATTGCACTTCCTTGAAAGACGATAAAACACATAATTCTTAGGCCAATTCCAGAACCAATAGGAAGTTCTGCAATTCCTTGGGCGATTCCTATTGTAAATGGATTGAGAGTAGCAGCAGCAAATCCTGTAGCTGTACCAAGAATAACTGCAGCTCCACCAACTAAAGCATCATATCCTAAAGCTACAGATATTCCCATGAAAGCTGGAAGCAGTCCATAAGTTTCTTCATAAAGACCAAAAGTAGATCCACAGATACCAAATACTACCATAAAAATAGGAAATATCATAGTTTCTTTCCCATTAAATTTCTTAATAAGAGAACCAAGAGAGCCATAGAATGCTCCTGTTTTTATTAAAAGATATACAAATCCATAAGCAAAGAATATAAAAAATATAATATCAGCAGTAGAAACTAATCCTTCTACCACTGCCATAAATATATGGAATGGAGAAACAGGAGTCTGTTCAATATATTTGAATGACCCTTGTACAACCATAGTTCTGTTTAGAACTGGATCTATTGCTCTTTCGTATGTACCTGCTGGTATAATATAGGTTAAAACTGTTAATATAACAAGAATGATTCCAATTATCACATAAGTATGTGGTATTGTAAATTTTTTTCTAGTAGTATTTTCTGACATTTTTTCCTCCCTCAAGATATTATAAAAATATATTTTTAATAAATTTTACAAAATAAAAAAATCACAGTTTAAAGCACTAAACTGTGACAAAAAAACTTAACTATATGCAATATAAAATGCATATAGATCAGAATCACAGATAGCACTCCATTGAAATAATCAATGACAGTAGTATAAATATTTTCTATACTCCCAACAAAAGAATTTTAGCATTTTCTTTCATTTCGGCAGAATTCCCTTTCTAATCACTTCAATGTCTGCCAGACTAAATGATCATACTAATGTTTTCTGCACCTCTATCTTTCTTTTTATTTTTATAAGGCTGATTATACGTCAACATAGATAAAAAGTAAAATATAATAAATTAATCAATTGTATTTTTTTTATAAATATAAGATATGAGTATAATAAAATTGGAGACTATATTCATATAATGAAGATTACTTTCTTTTAAGTTTTTTAAACTCTTCTTTAACAATTTTTAATAATTCAGGCTCAAGATAAAGTTCCAAAGCAGCACCAGTCATAGCTTTTACAGATTTATGAAGTTTATCATATGCTTCTTCTGAATTCACATATTTTAAATATGCTTCATCGTGAACAAAACATATTTCATCAATATTGAGAGCTAGTTCTGTATACATAGTAGGACATATTTGGCTAACATTTCCTATATCAGAAGAACCACTGGCCCCATCTTTTTTATCAAGAAAATTATTTATGCCAACTTCTATAAGATTTTTTCTCATTAAATCCTGTAAAGATGGAAGATTTAAAAGATTATCAAATGAATTTTCATATTTTTCATATTTTAAAACAGCGCCAGTCATAAGTTCAGCACCTTTTGCACAATTAATAACTTTTTGAGTAAGGGAATTTAAATAGGTTCTATCATTTGATCTGATATGAAATTTACATTCAGCAAAATCAGGAACAGTATTAGGAGCATCTCCACCACTTGTGATGATACCATGAATTCTTGAATCAGAAGTTATATGTTGCCTCAAACAATTAATACCACTATACATTAACTGAACAGCATCTAAAGCATTTATTCCTTCATCTGGATGGGCAGCAGCATGAGCAGCTTTACCATTGAATTGAAACTTGATACAATCAATAGCCAGAGTTTTACAATTGAGATTGTTATTGCTTTCCAGATGCATCTGAAATACAATATCAATATTATCAAAGGCATTTTTTTCTACCATATTTACTTTTCCACCTAAAGTTTCTTCAGCTGGAGTTCCTATCAATATAACTTTACCTTTGAAATTATTTTTAAATTTTGATAAAACAAGAGCAGCACCATAAGTTCCAGCAGCTATCCAGTTATGTCCACAGGCATGTCCTGGGACTTTATCAGGACCATATCCAGGAAGAGCATCATATTCAGCTAAAAAAGCTACGCTCGGTCCATCATTATCTCCATATTCAGCTCTAAAAGCTGTAGGAAGACCACAATAATTTTCTTCTACAGAAAAGTTATTTTTCTTTAAGAGGTCTATAAGATATTTTGAAGAGAGAAATTCTTTTTCTCCAAGTTCTGGATTTTTAAAAATATAGTCACAAACAGCTTCAATATCTTTTTTGTAAGTGTCTTCAATAGCATAAAGTTTTTTTTTAATACTTTCTAATTTAAACATTTTTCCCTCCAGACTTATATTATTTAATATTATAAATGTTACATTAAAAAATATAGCATGTCAATTGATTATTTGATATAATTAATTTGAAAGAAATACTTGAAAAGCAATTGTATATTAAAACTTCTTGACAAATTAGTAAAAAATCGTTATAATACTTCTTAGTAAAAATTAGGAGGAAAGAGATGAAGAGGGGAAAAATATCAAAGGAAATCACTGAACAGATATTTATACCAATTTTTTTTTATTCATTTTTTAAATTTTATTTAAGAGAATTTTTTTCTAATTTTACACTACATGATTGTAATTTAATTTTTTTATTATAGGGATATAACTTTTATAGTTATATCTTTTTTTTTAGAGGAGGGAAGATGAAAGGAAAGCTTATTCTAGAAAATGGTATGAGTTTTGATGGAAAGATTTTTGGACACTTTGGGGAAACAACAGGAGAAATAGTTTTTACTACAGGAATGACGGGTTATCAGGAAGTTTTAACTGATCCCTCTCTTTATGGGAAAATAGTTGTTATGACTTATCCTATGGTGGGAAACTATGGACTAAATCTTGAAGATATGGAATCTGATAGAATACATCTGAAAGGATTCATTATAAAAGAAGATGCGAAACTTCCAAATAATTTTAGGTGTGAGATGACTTTAGAAGGTTTTTTAAGTCAATACAATGTAGTGGGATTTAAAGGAGTAGACACAAGGGAACTAACTAAAATAATAAGAGATAATGGTTCAATGAAGGCTATTATTACAGATAAAGAATTGACACATAAGGAATTAAAGGAAAAGTTTAATAATTTTTCTTATGAAAATGCAGTAGAGCAAGTAAGCAGAAAAGGTATAATTGAGATTGGGGGAAATGGATTGAAAATAGGAGTATTAGATTTAGGAGTAAAAAGAAGTACTTTAGATTTACTAGAAAAAATGGGATTTGGTGTATCTGTATTTCCTTATGACACTTCATCAAATGAATTGCTAAAACATAATCTTGATGGGCTTATTATTTCAAGTGGACCTGGAAATCCTGATGAAATGATGCATATAATGAAAACTGTGAGAGGAACTCTGGCAAATATTCCTATGCTTGGAATATCTTTAGGAGCACAGCTTCTTAATTTAGCTTTAGGTGGCAGTATAAAAAAGATGAAAAATGGGCATAGAGGATCAAATCATCCAGTAGAAGATTTAAAAAGAAATAGAATATATATAACAGATCAAAATCATGGATATTCAATAGAAAAATTAGGAATATATTCTGAAACTACACATGTTAACCTAAATGACAAAACAATAGAAGGGTTTAGATGTGATGCTCTTGCAGCTATGGGAGTTCAATTTATGCCAGATTTTTGTACAGAAGACTCAAATAATATGTTTGCAGACTTTTTATCATTAATTGAAAATGGAGTAAATACTAAGGGAATTGATGATGAACACAGCAGTGAATATGATGAAAATTTTGAAGCTGATGATGAGTCAGCAGAAGGATATCTGAATTAGGAGGGGGAAAATGTTAGATAAGTCTATAAAGAAAACATTAGTAATAGGTTCAGGACCAATTATAATAGGACAGGCAGCAGAGTTTGACTATTCAGGAACTCAGGCTTGTGAAACATTAAAAAAAGAAGGAATAGAAGTTGTACTTATCAACTCTAACCCAGCAACAATAATGACAGATAAAGCAGTAGCTGACAGAATATATATTGAACCAATTACTTTAGATTTTGTTGAAAAAGTAATTGCAAAGGAAAAACCTGATTCTGTAATTGCAGGAATGGGAGGACAGACTGGTCTGAACATGGTAGTTGAATTACATGAGAAAGGTATTCTTGAAAAATATGGAGTAAAAGTAATAGGAACACCTGTAGAAGCTATAAAAAAAGGGGAAGACAGGGAAATATTCAGAGAAACTATGAATAAACTTGGAGAACCTATTATTCAAAGTAAAATAGTGGAAAATCTTGAAGAAGGATTTGAAGTAGCAAGAGAAATAGGATATCCAGTAGTTGTAAGACCTGCATATACACTTGGAGGAACTGGTGGCGGAATAGCTAATGATCCAAATGAACTGGAAGATATTCTAATGAAAGGTCTTTCATTATCAATGGTAGGTCAAGTTTTACTTGAAAAATCTATCTATGGATGGAAAGAAATTGAATATGAAGTAATAAGAGATAAAAATGGAAATACTATAGTTGTATGTAATATGGAAAATGTAGATCCAGTAGGAATCCATACTGGGGATTCAATAGTTGTTGCTCCTACACAGACTTTATCTGACAAGGAATGCAGAATGCTTAGAGCTTCAGCTGTGAAAATAGTAAATGAAGTTGGTGTTATTGGAGGATGCAATGTACAGTTTGCTCTGCATCCAAAATCATTTGAATATGCAATAATAGAGATTAATCCAAGAGTATCAAGATCATCAGCACTGGCTTCTAAAGCAACAGGGTATCCAATAGCAAGAGTGTCAACAAAATTGGCTATGGGATATACTCTTAATGAAATAGTAAATGAAGCAACTCAAACTACTTATGCTTGTTTTGATCCTACAATAGACTATATAGTTGTAAAAATACCTAAATGGCCATTTGATAAATTTAAAAAGGCAAATAGAAGATTAGGAACAAAAATGATGGCAACAGGGGAAGTTATGGCAATAGGAAATAACTTTGAAGCAGCATTTTTGAAAGGTATCAGATCACTGGAAATTGGAAGATATAATTCTTTATGGAAAAAATTGAATGGATTGTTAAACAGGAAGAAATAATAAAAAGAATGTCTCTTAGAGATTTAGATGAAATATATCTAAGAAAACTTAAAAAGAAAGGTTTTTCTGATAGAGGTATTGCTGAGTTAATGAAAATAAGTGAGGAAGATATAACTTCTAAGAGAAAAGAGCATTATATATTACCAGTATATAAAATGGTGGATACTTGTGCTGGAGAATTTAAAGCCTCATCTTCATATTACTATTCAACATATGATCAGTATGATGAAGTAGAAGTATCTGACAGAAGAAAAATTGTAGTAATAGGTTCAGGACCAATCAGAATAGGTCAGGGGATAGAATTTGACTACTGTACAGTCCACGCAGTAAAGACACTGAAGAAATTAGGAATAGAAAGTATAATAATCAATAATAAC
>NZ_JAWDXO010000067.1 GCF_032477075.1 Fusobacterium sp.
CTATTCAAACCAGAAAACAGACATATCATAGATAGAATACAAAAAGATGTAGATTTAAAATGGGAAAGACTTCTTAAAAGATGTGGAGAAGAAATTTAAAAGTAAAGAAATATTGTTTGTAAAAAATAGAACCTATATAGAAGAGCTGCCAAAAGGCAGCTCTTTTGCAATTATTAATAATACACTTTATAAAACCTTTTATGTTTATAAGAAATTTGTTGTACCAAATCCTATTGGTAAATTAAAGGTAATCCATATTCCAAAGAAAATAATACTTGAAATAAGAATAGTTATTGCATGAGGAATCATATATGTAATGAGGTCACCAAGACCGAATTTCTTATTATATTTATTACAGTAGATTAATATAAGAGCAAAATAGCTCATTAAAGGAGAAATTACATTTGTAGAAGAATCTCCTAATCTGTAAGCAAGCTGAGCAAGTTCTGGTGATATTCCCATTTTATAAAGCATAGGTAAAAATATTGGAGCTAAAAGAACATATTTACTAGTCATAGAACCAATGAATAAATTAGCAAAAGCACAGAAGAATATAAATGCAATAACTAATGGAATTCCAGTAAGTCCTATTTTAGAAAGGAACTTTCCTCCTTCAGCTGCAATGATAGTTCCTAACTGGCTGTAACCAAACCAAGAAATAAATATAGATGAGAAAAAACATAAAACTATAAAAGCACCGAAACCATCTAAAGCTTTAAATAATAAATTCATTAAATCTTTGTCATTTTTAATTTTACCAGATGCAACTCCATAAAATAATCCTGGAATAAAAAAGATAAAACAAATTACAGGAACTATTGCTGATAAAAGAGGACTCCACCCAAGGAGAAGAAGACCAGTATTAGGATTTCTTAATGGACCCCATGATGGAATAGATAAAAGTCCAATTACTGCAAATGAAACAGCAAATCCAATAGCTGCATATTTCAGACCCTTATTTTCTTCAATACTCAAAGAAGTATTGAAATCTTCTTCAACTTCTTCTTCTGGTAAAAATTCATTTAATTTAGGCTCAATAAATTTATCATTTACAAGTGCTACAATAAAAGTAATAAAAAATGTAAAGAAAAACATAAATACTGAGTTAGCAAGAGGAGTAACAACATAAGAGGAATCAACAATACTTATGGCAGCAGTAGAAAGCCCGCCTAAAAGAGCATCAATAGAAACAAGGCAAGCAGCAAATCCAGCTGAAGTAGCACTAAAACCTAAGAGTATACCAGCTATTGGATTTCTTTTTAATTGTTTATATAAAATACCTGCTATAGGTATTATCAGAACATAACCTATATCACCAGCAAATGATGAATTTACACCTAAAAAGGCTATAAAAAAAGATACATACTTTCCATTTATTTTTTTCATAGCTTTTTTCAGAAAACTAGGAAATAAACCAACTTCATTTAAGAAATTAAAGAATAATGAAAAGAAAAGCACTATGCCTAAAGGTTCAAAAGAAATAAAATTTTTAACTGCTGATTCAAATATCCATCTGATTCCCTCAGAGTCAAGAAGATTTCTTACAGCAAAACTTTGTAACTCTATTGCTTTAGTAGAACGGTTTATTGTTTCTATTTCTACAGATACTCCCATTTTTGAAAGAATAACAGATAAAACAGCAATAGTAATTGAAAAAATAATAAAGATAGTTACAGGATGTGGAAGCTTATTGGCAACAACAGCAATTCTCCCTAAAATCCCTTTTTTGTTTAAATTTGTTTCTGACATAATATCTCTCCTTTTACTTAATATAAGATTTTATGTAGCGATATTTATGTAGTGTATACTACAAATATACATATAAAAGTAGTAAAAGTCAATATGTATTTTTTGAAATATGCGTAAAAAGATAAAAAAGCTTTGTAAAAGTTTGATAAATTCTATTTATAAACATATAAAAATATTTTCTTAGTTTTGAAAAAAATTGAAATTAATTTCTTTAATAAATTTTGCAGTAAAAATAATATCCTAGCCATTGAATAATTATAAAAAATGAAGTAAATAATATTTAGAATATGTAATTTAATAAAATAAAAGTATTGACATAAAAATAGTAAAGTACTATAATTATATTGTGCATATGCACAATAAAGGAGGTCGTATGCCTAGAGGAAAGAAAAGAAGATGCTGTAGAGTATTGGAAAATGAAACTGTATTTAAACCAGCAGGAATTCCATTGTCAGAATTAGAAATAATAGAATTGGAACTAGATGAATTAGAAGCAGTGAGATTATCTGATTATGAAGGGAAAAGTCAGATAGAAACAGGAGAAATAATGAATGTGTCAAGGGGAACAATACAAAGATTATTAACTTCTGGAAGAAAAAAGATACTGGATAGTTTTTTAAATTCAAAAGCAATAAAATTAAAAAATACATATTCAAGCTATAAAGATGAAAAAATAAAAAATGGAGATGATGAAAATGAGTAATGAAATTTTTAAAGTTGGGTTTTCAACAAATGATGGAGCAATACTTGAAGGGCATTTTGGACATTGTAAAAAATTTGCTCTATATACTATTGAAAAAGGAAAAGCTGTAAATAAAGAAATTATAGATGCACCTGAGCATACACATGGAGCATTTCCTAAGTTTATGATTGAGCAAAAAGTAAATGTGGTTATTACTGGAGGAATGGGACAAAAAGCAATGGATACATTAAAGGCTGGTAAGATAGAAGTTATACTTGGTGCAAGTGGGAAAATTGAGGATATATTAAAAGCTTATCTTGAAGGAAATCTGGTTTCAGATGGAGCAGTGTGTGCTCATGAACATCACGAACATCATGGAGAGCATAACTGCAAGCATTAATATTAAATTATAATTTTTTAAGAGGTTGTTGTAAATTAGTGAGTTATTATACTAGTTTCAATAACCTTTTTTCTTTTTATGTAAAAATAGAAATCGTTTTATAAATTTTTACTTATTTTAGTATTTATTTTCAAGCGTCAATATAAAGAAGTATTTTATTTTTGATCATTTAAAATCTTTTTTAAATATCATGTATACCATATTATATGGAATGAAAAATTTTATAGTACTTTATATCTTTTTTATTTAGAAAAAATCTCTTAAAAAATTATAAGGAACTATAGATTTTTTAAAAATATATTTAAATTATAAATAAGTTTTTTATATATAGGTTATTCACTATAAATTTATAATTTTTAATCTTAGAGGTTATTTTAAATAAATATAGTATTTAAGATATTTTTATAGAAAAAATTATAAAATTTTTAAAGGAGTTTTTCCATATTAATTGAATATACATAATAGAATAATTGTTAAAATTTAAGGAGGTAAAAATGAAAAAAATATTTTTTTCAATGCTGGTAATATTATTTACTGCTTGTGGAGGCAGCAAGGACATAAAAGTGGATAAACTTTCTTTTCAAAAGAAAAGTGATACTTTCTCATATAATATTACAATTCCACAAATAAAAGGTTCTGGCAATAAAAGTGTAGAGGAATTAAATAAAAAATTAGCATCTGATGCAGAAGTCCTTGTAAATTCAATAGAAGAAGGGAAAAAAGGTGTATCAGAATTTTATGAAGAGGGATTTGAAACTTTTGAAAATTCTTTTGGAATGACTTCTATTCTAATAGGAACATATGGAATTTCTAAGGGAGATGCCAATGGACAAGGGTCATCTGAAAGTATTAATATAAGAAATAAAGATGGTAAACTTATTACTTTTGATGATGTTTTTACAAAAGAGGGAGAAACATATTTAAATGAACAGGTGAAAGCCGTTGTTCAAGGTAATGTCGAAAAAGTTATTTTAAATTCAAATGGAGATAAAGTTACAATGTTTTTTAATGATCCAGAAGTAAATATTAGAAATGCTTCAATGTTTTTTGAATCAGATGATGTATGTTTTTTATTTCAAAATTATGAATTAACACCACATTCTGAAGGACAACCAGTATTCAGATTCCCTAAAACAGAGATACAAAAGTTCTTACTAAAATAAGAATTACATAATATCAACAAACTCTTATGATTTAGGCACCTACAATGTAGGTGCTTAAATTTTTTATTATTTAATAAAAAAGCTGTAAAAAATAATTTTTACAGCTTTTAGTATCTTTTTATATAAAACTAGAATGGGAATTCGTCATCATCATCAAATGGAGCTTCTTCAGATTCTTTTACAGATGTTTTAGGAGCTGATGCAGGAGCAGCAGCATAGTCATGTGGCTCATAACCAGCAGAATCTCCAGAACCTTTGGCTTCTAAGAATTCTATATTTTCTACAAGTACATCATAACTTGTTCTTTTTTCTCCATTTGCTTCATATCTATTCATTTGAAGTCTTCCAGTTACTCCAACCTTTCTTCCTTTTCTTAAATATTCACCTATAAGTTCAGCAGTTTTTCCAAAAGCAACACAATTTATAAAATCAGCTTCACCTTTTTGGAATGGTCTATCTACTGCAAGTGAAAATCTAGAATATGCTTTCCCACTTTGCCCAAATTTTAATTCAGGATCTCTAGTTAATCTTCCAGTTAAAACGACTAAGTTCATTTAATAACCTCCTAATATTTTTATCTATAACAATATAATTATATCAGAAAAGTGTTTTAAAAACAATTTGATATTTAAATAAGTTTTTTAATTGATGAGAAAAAAAAATTAAAATTTCAGTTTTATAGATAAAAACATAATAAAATCACCATTTTATTAAGGTTTGGAATAAAAAAATAAAAGGAAATTTGATTTTTTTATGAATACCTAAAGTATAAAACCTAAAGAAAGATTTTGATGAAAAACAGACAAATCTGTTTCGAAGAATTTTAATTATAAAAAGGAGTGAACATAATGACAGAAAAAGAATTTTTAACTTTATATCAAAAAAAAAGAGGATTAAAAAGTCTAAATGAAGCGAAAGAAAAAGTAAATACATTCTGGGATATATTATTTGAAGCACTTGAAAAAAATGAATCTGTAAGTTTCAGAGGGTGGGGGGTATTTGAAAAGAAAGTGGTTCCTGCCAGAAGAATTATGAATATAAATACCAAGAAAATACAATATTCAACACCTAGAAAAACAGTTAAATTCAGGACAGGAAGTAATCTTTCTTTAAGAATCAATGAAGAAAAAAAATAGAGTAAATGAAAAAACAGGGAGTTTTCAATGAAGCCATTTTTTTAGACAGCTAAGAAGAAGGAAGCATTACAAATGACCTGTTTTTTTTTGTAACTGAAAAAAGGATAATATATCATGAATTTCAAATAAAAATTACCTTTAAATTAATTTTTTAACCGCAACACAAAAAACCGTTGACGGAAAAACCATTAATGGTAAAACCGTTGATGGTTTTTTGAAGACATCAGAAGATATTCTTTATAAGAAGATAATAAAAGAATAGAAGATAATAAATAATACACAGAGGGAAGAAAATTTATACATAAAAATCAGCATAAAAAAATTAGGAACTTTCACATATGAACACAAAGAGCCACATAGCTTCACTATTAATATTTCATTTCACATAGTAACATATACAGTGAGGGAGAAAATAAAGCAAAAGATAGCTGAAGAAAATCAAGTTATATTAAAATTCATAAAAAGAATAGATTCAGAATAGAGAATATAAAGACACTGGCAGATGGAATAAATAGAATCGAGGAGAGAATGACAAGAATAGAGGAACAGCTGATAAAACAATACAGAGATTAAAAAATAAAGAGTACTTTAAAAT
>NZ_JAWDXO010000068.1 GCF_032477075.1 Fusobacterium sp.
TCTTATTCGATTAAATATATCTAATATGAAGCTAAAATAATTAATATTTTTTATTTTTTCAACAAATTTATCAAATTATAATTTCCTAAGAAACAAGAATAGCTTTTCTTACTAAAAGCTGTGCAATTCCATCTTTGTTTTCTCCTAAATTTTCTAATTCTTTTTTTGTCAGTTTAATCATTAATATTTCCTCCAAGCTGTTATTATTTTCTTTTTATTATTTTTCATTCTTTTATTATTTCATCATTTTCTACTAATGTATGTGGAAAGTTTTTCAATATTTTTTTTAATTGTTCATTGTTTAAAACTAATTTCTTTAGTATAATTTTACCTTCTGCCATATAAATGCTTATAGCGCCAGCATTATTTTCTAAGCCTTCTTCTAATAGAATTATTAAGTTAGCTTCTTCTTTAGCCTTAACTGGATTTAAATATTTCAATTCTAAATATCTTTTCTTTGATATTTCTCCTTTTAACCAATAAATATTACCTAGAAATTTATAATAAAATCTTATTCCCTTTTGCTTTCTTAATTTTCTTATTAAGATATACTTTCTTATAGAATTTAAAAGATAAATAAGAAAAATGAGGAAAAATAAAACTGTTACTAATAAATAAGTTTTGTTACATGTCATTAAAAGTTCTATAATTTTATCTTTATTCATAATATATAATTTCCCCTTTTAATTATTTTTTAAGTATGAGACCATTTTTCAATGATCTCATACTGTTTTTATTTTTAGAATTTGTAGTTGAATCTTACACCATATTTAATTGATGAATCTCTTCTACTTCCTTCATCTGCTGCCTCCACTTCAAATGTTACTCCCATATGGTTTGCTTTTTCTACTGTAAGTCCAATCTTTCCTATCAGTTTTCCTTCTCTCTCTTCTGGAGTAATAAGGCTGTAATATCCTTCTTCTCCATTTTTTAGTCTTGCTTTATTTCCATCATAATTATCTCCAAATTCATATGCATATTTTACATCTGCTGTTACTTTTACTGATATATCATTTCCTGCATAGATTCTTTGTGATGCTTTTACTCCTGCTCCTGCCTGAGCGCTCAAATAGTCATTATCTTTGATTTGTACTTCCAGTCCACCTTTGCTTCCAGCGCTTTCTTTAAAGTCATCTACCTTTCCATATTCTAAATCTAAATCAGCATATATATCCAACTGTCTAGAAAGATCTGTATAGATAACTTTTGTAAGTCTGTTATCAAACGCTACAGAGTAGGTATTGTATTCTCCCTTATTTTCAAATGTTTCATGAAGATTAAGTTTTCTCTTAGCTATATGTCTGTTGTATCCCAGCTCTATTCTTGATAACCATGATACTTTATGCACATCACTTAGATTTTTAACTCTATGTGCTCCTACTCTTAATGAGTATACATCCTCTTTTGATCCACCATCATCAAAGTCAAACTTAGATCCTGCAAATCCTAATGTATATCCATATTTAGTTCCATATTCTGTTCCTTCTTTTTCTTTCATATACAGAAGTCCCATTACCTTGTAATCATAATCATCTATTCCTAAAGTATCATCTTTGTATTTTCCATCTGTATAGATTACACTGTATTTACTGCTGTCTTTAGTTAGATTGTATGATGATTCAAGTTCATAGAATGAATTGGCAAATGCCTGGTTGATATCCTGCATTCTTCCTTGAATAGTTGCATAGATATCTCCTCTTGTCTCTGCAAGTTTTTTTGATGCTTCTACTCCAAATTCATCTCCACTAAATTCATTAAGATATGCATTTAGATTTTTTAATATTTCTGCATCTCTTCCTATTCCTCCACTGTCAGCAAGAATATTATCAAGTCCTTTATCCAAAGCATCAAATTGTTCTCCTATTGTCAAATCAGCATATGGTCTCTTGGCAATAATAAGGTCTCCATTTTCTGTTATCTTTGGTATAAATAGTGGTGATGTTACAGGTGTAAGTTTTGTTCCTGTTATTGTACCCATTGCTGTATTTACAAAACCTTTTATTTCATATGAGATTCCATTGCCAGTTACAGCAAAGTTTGAAAGTATATTTACTTCACCACTTACACTATTTGCATTAAATAGTGGTGTTCCTGTTGTTACATCTACATATGCTCCATTTACAATTATATTTCCTGCTGTAGAAAGTGTTCCTCCTATTGCTGTATAATTGTTATTGATATGTATTGTTCCATCAGAATCAATTTTTACACTTCCTAATTCTGCATTTCCTACTCCTGTATTTTCAGTTGCTGTTCCTCCATTTACTATTATATTTCCTGCATTTGTAAAATCTCCTGAGCCTTCTATTCCTATTCCATTATTTACTGTTATTGTTCCTTTATTTTGGAATTTTCCACCAGTTCCTACTACCATTCCTGAACCTTCATTTACAGTAATGCTTCCTTTATTTATTATTTCCGCTCCTGAATATGCTGCCATTCCTACTGTTGTTGTTCCATGAATACTTGATGTATTTCCTAAATTAATAGTACCTTCATTTACAGCTATTGCATTATCTTTTACAAGAATTCCTACTCCACCTTTATCAACATTAATAATTCCTCCAGATTTATTTGTAATATATGTACCAGTTCCATTTCCATAGATACCTACTGAATATTCATGTTTTACATCTATAGTACCTGTGTTATTTACTGTTGTTCCATTTGATACAAATATACCTACTGAATTTAGATGATCTTGAGTATTATTAGGATTTCCTTTTATATCTGTTTCTCCTACAGTTATATTTCCAGAATTATTAATTATATTAGCTCCATCAGAGAATATCCCTACTGCTGACATTTCCAGGTTCATATGAGCTCCATTATTGATTGTTGCTGACTCTCCTGTTGTCTGCTTCACAAAGATTCCATATCCACTCTTGCCTACTGACCAGTTATCTGCTGATGTTGATATTATTCCTGTTCCCTCTTTCTTATAGATTCCCACTGAACCTGTATCATTCTCTCCTGTTCCTTTATCAGCAATGGTCATAATTCCATTGTATGTTACATCTCCATTACCTTCACTTACTATACCTATACTTGTATTTGTTCCAACAATTATATTTCCTGTTACTGATGTATTAATTCCTTCTGCATATACTCCTATAGAATTGTTGCTTCCTAGTGTTATTCCTGTAGACATTGTTAAGTTAATATTTCCACTTCCTGAACCATAAATACCTACTCCATTATTTCCTACATTCATAGTTGCTCCAGATTGTGAAATTGTTCCACCTGTCATATTTGTTCCATAGATTCCAATACTGTTATTCCCTACTGAAATATCTCCTGTAGTTCCTGTATATGAACCACCATTTAAAGATACTCCTATTGATGAATTTGTCAGTGAAGCAGATGAGTCCACAAATATATTTCCTGTTACATTAATTGCACTATTTTCTCCATATACTCCAATATTTTTATCACCAGCTGCTATTGTAACTCCTCCTGTTACAGTAAGAATAGAATTTCCTTTTGCCATTACTCCCACTTGATTACTTCCAGAACCTCCAATAGAAATTCCTCCAGCTATTGTTCCTGTTGAATTGTTTAATACTATTCCAATGGTATAGCTTCCTGTTTGTGTAACTGTCGGTATAATTCCTATTGATGCTACACTATCATAATAAACTCCCATAGAATATTTTGCTGAATCAGAATCTGTTCCTGCAATACCAGATTGAACTGTAATTGCTGTTGTTCCAAATGATGGTGCAGCTCCTTTTACATATGCTCCTATTCCTCCATTTTTAGCTGTAATAGTAGAATTTGTTCCAGCAGTTATAGCCCCACCTTCTGCTACTATTCCTATTTGATTATCTGCTGTTATGTTTCCTGTAAAATTCAGTGTAGCACCTTTAGAATACATATATATTCCATCTTCACCAACTGTAATATTAGATGTATTTAAAACTGTGACTACTTTTCCAGCTCCCTCAGCATATACTCCTATACCACCTTTTCCAGCTGTGATTGTTGCTGTTCCTGCTAAAGTTATATTAGAATCTTTTGCTGCTATTCCTATTGCACTCTTATCTGTACTTGAATCTCCTACTTTAATAGTTCCATCTATTGTAGAATTCGTTCCTGATGCTGCCATCACTCCTACACTTTCATTTCCTAAAGTAATATTTCCTGCATTTATATTTGTTGTTACTTCTTCAAGAACTGCTCCTGTATTTCCTTTTCCTCCAGTTGAAGTTATATTATTTGCAGTAAGTCCACCTGTTGCTCCTTTGATATATACTCCTATTCCATCATTTCCTGTCATAATCATATTATCATTCTTTATTGTTTTTCCACTTTCAGCAGTATAAATTCCTATTCCATCTGTTCCTACATTAACAGTTCCTGTATTGTTTATCTCTGCTATATCTGTATAGATTCCAATAGAAGCTGCACTGGATTTTCCACTGGCAGTAATAGTTCCAGCATTGTTTATTGTAATTGTTCCTGTTGGATTAGTTACTCCTTTTATTGCTGCAAGGCCTATTCCTCCTGATTCAGCTGTGATATCTCCAGTATTAGTTATGTTTTGAGCACTTATAGTTCCATTGTCATATGAACCAAGAAGTCCTATTCCTCCTTCACCTATACTTAAATCTCCTGATGAATTTAAACTTCCATTCACAGTTGCTGCAAGTGAGCCTGATCCTGTTGTTGTTATATTATTTCCAAGTGTAAGAGTTCCCCCATTATTATATACTCCTATTCCCCCATCAGTTCCAAAATTAAATGCAAGATTTCCAGTTGTTCCAAGATTAGCAGTTCCTCCATCTACATAAACTCCTACTGCTCCATTACTTATATTAAATAACGAATTATTACTAGTTAAAGTAGTACCATTATTTACATATATTCCCACTGCTCCTGCCCCAGTAGTTGTTATAGTTCCACCAAAGTCAAGAGTTGTTCCTGATGTACCATCTAAATATATTCCTACTCCATTTTTTGCATTTACAGCTACATTATTTACAATATATGTACCTAGTTTTGAACTATCAAATAGTATTCCTACTGATGTTACTGAATCATTTGTACCTGTTATTATGTTTGCTCCATTAAATGCTACATTGTTATCAAGTATATATACTCCAACTGAATCTTGCCCTGTTGTTATATTTCCTGAGATTACAGAATTACTCTTAGCTGCAACTCCTATTGCTCCTGCAGAGTTTGATGTATTTACAGCAAAATCTATATTTGCATTTTCTCCAAATACTCCTACTCCTCCTAAACCTATATTTAAAGTTCCTGTTGTTATCTTATTAGTTCCAGTATTTTTAAGATATATTCCCACTGCATCTGAATTGATTGTTCCTCCAGTTCCATTGAAACTGTTTGTAGAACCATCTACATATACTCCTGTTCCAGTAGCAGCAGTTATTGTTCCTGCATTTATACCTGAACTTGCTCCAAGTCCTCCTATATACATT
>NZ_JAWDXO010000069.1 GCF_032477075.1 Fusobacterium sp.
ATACTACAAAATCAGGAAATTCTTTCAATACTGTTGTCATAAGTTTTCTAGTATGTCCCATTTCACTTACAGTATCTTTGAATCCTACTATGTTTTTATATTTTCGAAGAAGATTTAATGTTACTTCTGGAGTTAAATCATGTCCTGTTCTATCTGGGAAATTATATAAATAGATGTCTCCTTTTACAGCTCCTGCTACTTTATCATAGAAAAATTCTACACTTTCATCAGAAAGAGCAAAATAGTATGGACTTATTATCATTACAGCATCTGCTCCTGTTTCTAGCGCAAAATTTGAAAGTTCAACTGTATCTTCTACTGTCATACAGCTAGTTCCTATATATACCTTTATTCTTTTATTTACATATCCAACTACCAGTTTAATAAGTTCTTTTTTCTGTTCAGTAGTCATAGAGAAGAATTCTCCTGTACTTCCCATAATTACAAGTCCGTCTACTCCGCCTTTAATAAGATGATCCCATACATTTTTATTAGCCTGAACATCCAGATTTCCGTTTGCATCAAATGCTGTTACTACTGGAGTCAGAAAATTTGCTTTTTTCATAATTATTCTCCTTTTATATATTTTAAATAGTTTTATCCTATAATGTTGATAAGTTTTCCTATCTCTGGAATTTCACAAGTTACTATATCTCCCTTTTTCATAAATCCTTGAGGTTTCATTCCCATTCCTACTCCAGATGGTGTTCCAGTTATTATTATATCTCCAGGTTCAAGAGTTATTCCTTCTGATATTTCAGATATTATTTGAGGAATATCAGCTAAAAATAATTTTGTATTTGAAGACTGTCTTAATTCATTATTAACATAACTTTTTACACCTACTTCTACTGGAAATGGAAGAGCTGTTTTATGCAGTATACTTGGTCCCATAGATGAATAAGTGTCCAGACTTTTCCCCCTATACCATTGAAGATGAGATTGCTGCAACACTCTAGCAGATATATCATTGAATATTGAATATCCAAAAATATATTTTTCAACGTCTTCTCTGGCTATGTCTGTTCCTCTTTTTCCTATAATAACTGCCAATTCTACTTCATAATCTAGATGTGTATCCAAATCCATTCTGCTCTTTACAACATCTCCTGTACCTATTATTTCAGAAGCTCTTTTTGAAAAATATACAGTTTTTGTTGGTTCAGTAAAATCATCCTTAAAACTTTCTTTTGTTTCTTCTAAATGATCTTTATAATTCACTCCTACACATATAATATCGTGAATAGGCCTTTTAATTGGTGAGCATATTTTTACTCTTGAAGCATCATACTGAACACACTCAGAAATCTTTCCCCAAAAAGTTTTCTGAAGTTGTTCTATTTCCTCTTCAGTTATATTTTCTATAAGGTCAATCATTGAAGAAAATTCTCTGCCTAATACAGAAGATATTTCTATGAGCTTTGATTCATCCTTATTAAAAATACCTAATTTTTCATTTTTTTCATTCTTAAATCTTACAAACTTCATTCTATCACCTTCTGAAATCTAGACTTGTATAAAATCAGTAAGCAGAGAAAACAGTTTTTTCTCTGCTTAGTAAAACTTATCTTTATATCTTTATTTTACACATAGTTGCATAGTCTTGCAATAGCCATTTCTGTATATCCTAAAGTTTCTGCTTTAGTTTGTTTTCCATTGGCTACTTCTATTAATTCTTGTAAAAATTCCTCTCCTAGTTCTTTAAGTGTTTGTGGTCCATATATAACTGGGCTTGCATCTATATCTATATTATCTGACATATTTGCAAATGTTATTTTATTTCCAGTGATTTTGATTACTGGTGAAATAGGATTTCCTGTAGGAGTTCCTCTTCCTGTAGAGAATACAATAATTTGAGCCCCTCCTGCTACCATTCCTGCTACTGATGAAGGGTCATTTCCTGGAGTGTCCATTATTACAAGACCTTTTTCTTCTACTTGCTTTCCATAGTCGTATACTGCTGTAACTTCTGTATGTCCACCTTTATGAATACAACCTAAAGATTTCTCTTCAAGAGTAGTAATTCCACCAGCTATATTTCCTGGTGACGGATTTCCTTCTCTTACCTCTTCTCCAACTAATTGAAGAGCTTTTTCATATCTATGTACAATTTCATATATTCTCTCTTTTATTTCAGGAGTTTTAGCACGACTTGCAAGTATATGTTCTGCTCCTATGAATTCTGTAGTTTCAGAAAGAATTGATGTTGCTCCTAATGCTACTAAACGATCACTTAGTTCTCCAATAAGAACATTTGATGCAAGCCCACTTGTTGGGTCTGATCCTCCACACTCAGTTCCTACTATCAATTCAGATATTGGAAATTCTTCTCTTTGAAGTCTTGAAGCTTCTTGAGCCATTTTTCTTCCTGCACGAACAGCTCTTTCTATTGTTGTTATCGTTCCTCCATTTTCTTGAATAATAAATGTTTCCATTGGTTTATTAGTTCTTTCTCTTATAGCATCCACAACTAAATCCATTTGACAGTTTTCACATCCAAGAGATACAACAATTATTCCATATACATTAGGATTAGCTGCCATTCCAGCCATAACATCCATAGTAAGCTGCTGGTCTCCAGCTACTTGTGAACATCCATTTTGATTATTAAATGTTACTGCCCCTTCTATTTGAGAAGCTATTATTCTAGTAGTATCTGATGCACAAACACTTGCAGGCAGAATAAATATCTTATTTCTTACTCCTACTCTTCCATCTGGTCTTCTATATCCTAAAAAATTCATATTACATTCCCTCCCCTATCTTATAAGTTCTCTCTGTGACTTTCTACATTATGAGTATGTACATGTGCCCCTGCTTTTATATCCTGAGCTGCTACTCCTATATGTTCTCCATATTTAACTACTGGCTCTCCTTTTGCTATATCTCTAGTAGCAAATTTATGATATATTTGAATATCTCCAAGAGCAGCAAGCGTAATAACTTTATCTCCTGCTTTGTAGTTTATTTCTATTCCTTTAGCAACTTGTTCAATGGCTACTGCTACATTGTCTTTCACATCAATTATTAAAGCATTGATCATAACATTCCTCCTTAAAGATTTTAGTATTTCTGTATTTTAAAAATTTTTATTTTACTGATTCTAATTTTGCAGCTTCTAAAGCTTCTGATTGTGGACATCCATATTTTTTTGCCCACCAGTTAGTCATCAATGGAACTAAGATAGCTGTAACTACTACTGATGCTGCTACCTGAGTAGTTGCTTCTCCTACATATGGAGCCCAAGCTGGGTCAATAAGTCCTACTGCTGCTGGTACTGCAACTGCATTTCCTGCTGTAGTCGCAACTGCCCATCCTGCATATCCAGGTCTTCTTCCTATGATTTTATCACAGAAAACTATGAAAGATCCTCCCACAAACACTGTTATAAGTCCTAAAATAATTCCTGGAACTCCACCTTTTACCACATTGCTTAAATTAATTCCTGCTCCAAGAGTAAGTCCAACAAATGGAATTAAAATATTTCCAGCTGGTTCTAGAAAAGTTTGCATTTCTTTATCAAGATTTCCAATAATCATACCAACTATGATAGGTATAACTGTTGCTACAAGTGCCATAAATGGAACATTTGCAAGTCCAGAAGCACCAAGAGCTATAAGTGTAAAAAGTGGTCCATCATTAAGAGCTAAAAGAGCCATAGCAGCACAGTCAGTAGTATCTCCATAAGTTTTCATAAGAGCCAGATACACACTTCCATTACTGTTAGTTACTGCACTGATAATTGCTAATGTTGTAAGTCCACATATTCCAGCAAAACCAAATATCTTTCCAATAACTATTCCAATAGTTGCCCCAATTATAAATTTAGAAATAAGAAGAATGCCTCCACGTTTTACTACTTTAGGCATATCTCTCAATTGCAAAGTAGTTCCAAGACAAAATAACTGTATCCCCATTGCTGTTGCTGCCCCTGCACTAGAAAATGTTGCTGTCGTAAATGACCCTATTTTTAATGCAGCTGGGAAAAAAGTATTCATAAAAGCCCCTATAAGTAAAGGAACAATCATCATACCAGCAGGCACTCTTTTTAAAAATCTCATAATCATAATCTTTTTCCTCCTGACATTTTAGTTTTTGCTCTATTTGGTGGTCTACCAATTTTGCTTTTTCAATTATTTTCGTATATACAAACTATGTTTTTATATACGAATCATTATAAAACAATAATAGCATCCTTTTGTATATAAGTCAATATGTTCTATTAAAAAAATGTTTTTATTATTTCAAATCATTATTTTAAAAGTATTTCATAAATTTTTTTGATAATTTGTAATAAATTTACTATTTTTAGAAATTTTAATAGCAGACACTTATTCCAAAGAATTTAAAGAAAAATTTTAAAATCTCTTATATCTATAAATATTAACTTATAATATTTTGTAAAAATTTTATAAGTTTATAAAAAATCTAAAAGTCTGAAAACAAAAATAAAATTCAAAGTACATTTTAGAGAAATAAAAACTTTAGATAATAGTTTACTAAAAAATTTAATCATAAAACCTAAAATATTTTATGAGAAAAAATATGGAATAATAAAAAAGTTAAAATCAACAATAAAGATAAAATTAAAAGGATTAACTTCTGTATAATACAAAAATCAATCCTTATTAATCAATATCTAAAATATATTACATAAAGAAGTTTTCTATTTATAAAAGTCCAACCTCTTTCATTACTGCTTTTATTTGTTTTGTTTGTTCTTCAGTTGCCCGTAAGAAAGGCTTTGTACAGTAATCCTGCATTTCTATTCCATGAATCATCATAGCCTTTTTCATAATAGGAATAAATGGTGTCCCTATTGAATAAAGATCCATCATCTTATCTACTATTTTTTGGATTCTAGCAACCTCATCCATATTTTTTGCATTTACAGCTTTTACCCAATCAGCAAAAAGTTCTGGACATAAATTTGATAATCCTCCTATACACCCTCTTCCACCACATAAAATATTATGAACAAAATTTTCATCAAATCCTGATAATACTACAAAATCAGGAAATTCTTTCAATACTGTTGTCATAAGTTTTCTAGTATGT
>NZ_JAWDXO010000070.1 GCF_032477075.1 Fusobacterium sp.
CATCTTTATTTTTTCCTCCACCTATAGCTCCAGCTACATTTCTTGCTAAGCTTGGTTTTTCTGCTATTATTAATTTCATTTCATTCTCTCCTTTTTATTAATTTCTTTTGTACTTTAAATTCAAAAAATTTTGTAAGTCATAACAAGCGATCCTTAAGTAATTCTAAATCTTTTTTTGTTAGTATTAATGCCTCTTCTATTCCTACACATTTCAAAAATATTTTTTCTCCTTCTTTTACTTTTAATTCATATTTTTCTAAAATATCTTCAAATTTTCCTGAATAAGGCTCATAGTTCCCAAAAGTACTTTCATAACTTTCTTTTTTCTTTTTAATTTTCTTTTGTGAATTTAATATTGCAGTTTTATACTTCATATAGTTCTGCCATCTAATTGTTTGGTAGGGTAAAGAGTGCATATTTTTAATAACTTCAATTATTACCTCTTCTTCTTTTCTTGTAAAATAGGCTTCTATATCCACCCACTTATCATTTAAATACTCTTGCTTATCTACAATTGTTTCAAATAAAATCATGATAGGATAATTCTTTATTTCTAAAAATGATCTTATCAATAATTTATAAGCCATAATTTCACAGTTTTCCATTATTCCTCCTGATTTTTTATTTCAATTATAGTACCTTGTAATGCTCCTGAATGACTATGTTTAAAGCAAAATCCTATCAGTTTCTCTTCTGCTATTCTTATATTTCTATATATTTTTGCTTTCTTTATGTTTGTTGTACAGCCCCCTTCAGTTAAATAAAGTCTTTTTTGATTACTAGCAACTACTATCTCTACTACATATTTTTTCATATCTTCTTCTTCATCTTCTTCTATAAGATAAGTTACATAAGAACATGATTGTGTTCCTCGAGTGTTGTCAATATTATCAAAATTTTTAATATTCTCACTTAAAATCTTATAAAATTCTTCTTTTGATATGTTTTCTGACTCTGAACAAATGCAACTATCATTAGTGTATACATCTTTGTCATAGCTTGATATCTCATATTCCAATCTATACCCCATTTGTTCTAATTTTTCTTTGTTTATTTCTTCAAATTTGACATATCCCTCATAATCTTTATCAAAAGAACATTTAAGAAAATTACTCATATAGTAATCTCCAATTTCTGCATATTTCCCATCTTCAGAAATATATTTAACTCCTTTTCCTATAGATTGATCTTTATCTGAGAATGGTATTTCTAAATTAGTATTTAAATCAAATAATTTATATTTTATAGTTATAGATAACCCTGCTAAAACTTCATTCCCCATCTTTATACCTGGGTGTGCTAAAAAAACTTGATCATATCCTAATCTATATATTTTCTTCATTCTTTTCCTCCCATTTAACAGGTTCTAAAAGTAATTTTTTCCTAAGTATATCTGCCTTTACAATATTTCCTTTTTCTATTTTTATATTTTGAAATATATCCTGAAGAGTTATTCCCATAATTATATTTTCTACAATAGACTCATCTATTAATTCTCCTTTATATTGATTCCATTCTGATCTATCTTCATAAAAATCAATATGTACAAAATCATCAAACTTTTCAAAATACTCTTTCATTTTATCTTTTTCTAAAGTTGTATACTCATAATCCATAGTAGAAAGATAATAGAATTTTGATTTTTCATCTTTTTTAAACTCTAAATTATAAAACATATGAGCTTCATAATAATTCTTATTTTCACTTTTAGTATCATATGATAGTTTCCACTCAACATATAATTTTTTTATCTCTTGAAGTTCTTCAAATGTATCAAATATTAATGGTATTCCATGTAATGCTTTTCTTCCTTCTCTTTTGGAAATTAAGCTATAGCTTTTATTTGGAAAAGGCTTTAAAATTCTTAAACTTAATGGAATTTCAACCTCATTATTTTTAAATACTTGAACTTTTCCCTTTAAATAATTATTAACATATCTAAAATAAAATTTATTTTCTAACCACAAAATATATTTATCTTCATAATTCAATCCTGGATATATTTTTTCTAATTCTTTATTTATCTCTGTTTTAAAAAAATTGGGAATTCTAATTAGTGATTCCATCATTGTCATTTTATCTTTCTCCCTTAAACTGTACTTGTTTTCTTATATTCTTCATAAAATTCTTTGAGAGTATATCCTGTCTTTTTAAAATATTGTGTTCCTCCTGTGAAACCTTCAGGATATTTATCATCATATATTTCATAATCAGCCTCCATAAAATCATAAATCTTATAGTGAAAATCATCTTTGATTAAGAGAATATATGGTATATCTAAATTTTCATCATACCTCATAAAAAAGACTGGATCTTTAACATATTTATTATTTTCATCTCTTATAAGTTTTAATGGAACTTTCATTGATATAGCCCATAAATTATTTTTCCCTACTCGCCATTCTGTTTCGTGATAAAAATCTTCACTTTGAATAAACAGAAGAAATTCATCATAGACTTCATCTTCTGGTTTTTTTATATATTCTTCTATTACTCTTTTATCTGGAAAAGTATGCAAGTGTCTTTCCATGACTATATAATATTTTCCATCTCTTTTTACTATCTTTCCTTTGTTCATTTCATATATATTAAGTTTTTCAATTATTGATATAGTTTTCTCCATTTACTCTCCTTTGCTTGTATTCAGATTCTTTCTTATCAACTTTCTAATATCTTCAGCTCCCAAAATCTCTTTATCTTCAAAAATTGTATTTCCATTTTCATCAATAACTCTTACCATAAAACCAAATTCATTAAATTCCAGTTTTAAAAGAACTTTTTTATTCTTATCTAAAAACTTTATAAATCTAGGAAAATTATTATTTTGAAATTTACTAATATCTTTTATGTTTTTATCCATAATTATTTCAATATATGAAATTTCTTGAAGTTTTAAAAAATATTTCGTCATTTCCATAAAATTTGCTGTTCTATCTTCAAAAATATAAATTGATTTCCAAGTATTAAATTGACTTGAACGTAATTCTTTTTCTTTGCCACCTGTTGAGTAACTTACTATATGCTGATTATGCCTGTTGTTAATGTGGATAATATAATCCTCATCTAAAATAATATTTTTTTCATATATGAAATTCTCATATTCTTCAGGACTTAATAAAATTTCTTTTGTTCCAAAACTATTTTTTAATAATAAACTTATGAATTTAGATAGAATTATTTCTTGATTACTATAATTCTTTCTTTTCTTGAAAATAATCCATAACATTAAACCCAAAATTAATATAATTATCATATGAAATTTAATTAAATAAAGTAATAATTTATCCAAAATATCTATTTGATTATCTAAAAATATGCACAATCTTAAACTCCCACTCATAGCAAAACATGCTAATGCTAATCCTCCAAATATAATAGTTCCAAATTGACATGTATCTATTAAAAAAGTGTATTTTTTCTTCTTTGTAAATAAAAAATATAATCCAAAATATAAAAGTAAAAAAATTAAAAATACTATTCCCATTATTATTCCAAACCTAAAATATGTTATTATATTTTTCTTGAAAACCTCATTTCTTGTCACATTAAGAATCTCTATTATTGACATATTCACTCCTTTCCTATTCCTAATTCATATGCTTTCTTTATTATTTACTACATTACTTACGTCTAGTAATAAAATATACTATAATATATAAAATATTATAAGCAAAGAAATAAGGTACATAATATACAGTTGGAAGATATTCTTTAAATAATAAACGAAGAATTACGTTCATTACTAACATTATAACCAGCCCATAGTACAATTTTAAAAATTTCTCTCTTTTCATTACTTTTCTCCCTGTCCTGCTATTTTATTCCTCTATTAAGTATTTTTTTGCTCTTCTTTCAAGTTCAAGCATTGCTCTATTAAATTTTCCAAAATCTTCTTTGCTCATTATTTCTTCAAATGAAATATTTCCATCATCATCTGTATACAACAATTTCAAAGTCTCTTCTTCTCTATCTTTTTTAACTTTGTAATTTGATATTCTCTTTATATCTCTTTCAATTTTTTTCTCATCTATATTATCTATTATTTGCCTGGCAAGCATCATCTTTACGCCTAAATATTCTAATTCTTTTGATGTCTTTTTAAATTCTTTAAAATCAGTTTCAGACATATTATTTTTTATATACATATAATCCTTCATTCCTAACACTCCATAGTTAAATAAAGGAATAAAATAAAAACTTGCTGTTATAATAAAAGCTAAGAGTGATACTAAAGGAGTAAGCTCCATATTAAATTTCCCTCTACTAACAAAATATAAACATATTGCTGTAGCCCCTATAACGGGAAGTAATATTTGAAATAATATTTCTAAATACATCTTTTCCTCCTATTTTTTTATTCATATTAAATTTTATTTTAAAATTTCTTTTCTAATTATATTCAAAGATGTTTCAATAAATTATTTTAAATAATTTTTATTAAAATAAGTCTTTAATATATTGTTTTATCAATGCTTTTTCTTTTCTATATTAGATTCTATTCTCTCCTTTAAAACCAATTTCATATATACCTCTTTGAGTAGTTCAAAATATCTTTTCTGATTATCTCCATATGGTGCATTAAGATCTCTTTTATATTTTTCTTCTGCTTCATCATAAAGTTCAAATAGCTCTACTTCATTTAAGTTGTTATAAGCTTCATCTACTGCTTTTTCT
>NZ_JAWDXO010000071.1 GCF_032477075.1 Fusobacterium sp.
TTACAACTTTTTTTGCAGGAATAGTCATTTTTTCTTTTGTCTGTGGATTTATTCCTTCTTTAGCTGCTCTATCTACAACTTCAAATTTTCCAAATCCTAGAAATGATATTTCATCTTTCTTTTCAAGTACTGTTTCTACTGCTGTCAAAAAAGCTTCTAATTTTTCTTCAGCTTCTTTTTTTGTTTCAAATTTTCCAATTTCTTTGTATAAGTCTACAAATTCTTTTTTAGTCATTTATTTCCTCCCTAATAAGCTTATATGATATACTGAAATTATACTTTGTTAATCATAATACAGTCAATCTTTATTATTCAAAATATTATCAAATTAAATTTAATTAGAAAAAATTAGTAAAAATTTTTCTTATGAATCTTTAAAGATAATCTTTATCTTATTTATTATCATTTAATAATCTTTATATATTTAAGACTTCCAAACTCCTTAATTTTACTAGTTTAAAAAGGGACAACTTATTACATCTTGTTACATTACTTATTACATCTTGTTACATTGCTTATTACATTTTGTTACATTACTTATTACATCTTGTTACATTGCTTATTACATTTTGTTACATTACTTATTACATCTTGTTACATTGCTTATTACATTTTGTTACACTTAATTTTCATATTTTATTTATTACATCTTGTTACATTTATTTTTTTCTATTTTAATTTGTTACATTCTGTTACAATAAACATTACATGAAAATTGACTTGTAATATTTAATGTGTTATAATGTTTTTTAATGAAGAAAGTTTGGAGATGATGAGATGGCAAATGTAGTCAAATATGGGAATGAAATGAATAATGTAACTTTTGGAGGATTCAAAGAAAAAGAGTTAGATTTATTTTTTTCTATTTGTTTCAAAGCAAAAGAACAAGGTGTTAGAGAAATAAAAATCCCTTTTGATGAAATAAAATTGTTATCAAATTATGTTAATAGAAACTTAGATAGATTTATAAAAGATTTAGAAACAACTTATGATAAAATGTTGAAATTAAATATAAAAATAAGACATTCTGAATTAAGTTTTTCAAAATTTAATTTATTTAACAAATACTCAGTTAATGTTGAAAATCGAATAATTTCAATAAAAGTAAGTGATGAATTTGAACATTTATTAAATAATTTAATAGGAAACTATACTAAATTTGATTTAATAGAGTTTGTGAATTTAAAAAGTGTATATTCAAAAAATATGTTTAAATTATTAAAACAGTGGGATGTTTTAGGAGAGAAAAATTATGAACTTGAAAATTTGAAAATGTTATTAGGAGTACCTAAAAATTATAGTTCAACGAATTTTAATGAAAGAGTTATAAAGCCCATATTAAAAGAATTACCTCAATATTTTAAAAGCTTAAAATTAGAAAAAATAAGAACTGGAAGAAAAATATCTCATTTGAAGTTTACTTGGAAAATAAATAAAGAAAGAATGGAATATCTTAAAAATATAGAAAAAGAGGTTGTTGAAATAGTAATATCAGAAGAACTTTCAGAAGTAATTGAAAAAGTAAAAAAGAATAGATATATTGCTCCATTTTTAAATAATGGAAATATAGAAGAATTACTAAATAACTTTGATGAAAAATCACTTATAATTGGATTAAACTGTTGTAATAGAACAATAAAAAAAGAAATAACAAGTATAAATTACTTAATAAAAGCAATAGAAAGTGAATGTTTGAAAAAATCTACAGAGAAAAAAGTACCAATGACAAAAAAATTCTTTGCAATGGGCTATGAAATAGTACCAAATGAAGAAAAATATGGGGAAATGGAACAGCTTGATGAAAATACTGAAAAAGAATTAGAAAGAATAAATAAAATGACAAGAGAAGAGTTAATTGAAGAATTTACAAGAGGCAAGAGCCCTGAAATAGAAAATAAGAAAAATGAGGTAGGAGAGAAATTATTGTTAGCATATAAAATGCGAGATAAAATTAAAGATAAGAAAAGTACAACATACTTAACAAATGAGCTTTTTATTCTTGAACTTCATGAAGAATTAGAAGAGCTAGAAACTAAAGCAGAAGAATTTAAGAAAAAACAAATAAAATAATTATGAATTAAGACAGCCTCTAGGTTGTCTTTTTTTTATTTCAAAAGCAATCCAGCCTTGACCTCCTGTAAATTATATATATTTTTCTACTGCATATATCCCCTTCACAAGCCTTCATTCAGGAATTGATTTTCTTTTAAATTACGGCGAAGGGGAATAAAACATAGTAGAAAAAATAAATAATCAGGAGGTGGATCAGGAATAGGAAAGATTAATTTATAAATAAAAAAATAAAAGAAAAAAACTTAAAAGAGCAGAACGGCTCTAAAGAAAAAACATGGTAGTTAAAAAAATAAATAAATTTAATGGAGGAATATTAAATGACTGAAGAGCTAAAAAGCTTTTATCCAACACCAGAGCAATTGATAAAATTAATGGTTTCAAAAATAGAAAAAACAAAATATCAAAAAGAATTAGATATATTAGAACCATCAGCAGGGCGTGGAGATATAGCAGATTATCTAAAGAAAAGTACATATTGGGATAATGGTTTTTCTGCTAATTCTGTTGATTGTATAGAAATAAATGAGAATTTACAAAAAATTCTTAGTGGAAAGGAGCATACTTTAATTTTTGATGATTTTCTTAATTTTAATACTAATAAAAGATATGATTTAATAATAATGAATCCACCATTTGATAAAGGAGATCTACACCTTTTAAAAGCTATAGAACTTGTGAAAAAAACAGGGGGACAAATTATTTCCATATTAAATTCTGAAACTATAAAAAATCCATATTCTTTATATAAGCAGGATTTGAAAAATAAATTAGAAAAATATGAAGCAGAAATAGAATACCATCAGGAAATTTTTAAAAAAGCAGATAGAGAAACAAATGTAGAAATAGCATTAATTAATATAAAAATTGAAAAAGAGAAAAAAGAAAGTAAAATTCTTGATGGAATGAAAAAAGAAGAGAAAGAACAATTTTTTAAAAATGAAAAAATAAAAGCTGTAACAAGTAGCCAAATGATAGAAAGATTAATAGAAAACTATAATTTTGAAATTCAGGTAGGATTAAAATTCATGGAGGAATATGAGATAATAAATGAATTTAGTGAAGACAGCTTTACATCAAATTATCCACAGAAAGTATTTAAACTTAGTTTTTGTAATAGGGATAAAGATTTAACATCAAATAATTACATTGAAATAATAAGAAATAAATATTGGGAAATGCTTTTTAAAAAGAAAGAGCTTGAAGAACTTTTCACAGAAACAATAAGAAGAAATTTTTATGATAATCTTTATAAAATGAGAAATTATGAATTTAATATGTTTAATATAAAACAGTTGCTTAAAAACTTATCAAATGAAATGATATCTTCTCTTGAAGAAAGTATAGTAGGACTTTTTGATGAATTCTCAAAAGAACACTACTGGCACCCAGAATCAAAAGATAATATTCATTACTATAATGGTTGGTATACTAATAAAAGTTACTATGTAAATAAGAAAGTTATTATACCAATGAAGTGTACATCATATTGTGATAGAGAATTTAGGTTTGACTATTCAGTATGTGCCAAAATAACAGATATACATAAAATTTTTATGTATCTTGATAGTGAAGAAAAAAATGTAAGTAGCATAGAAGAAATAGGAAATATATTAAGTATAGCAGAAAGAAATCAAACAAATAGAAATATAGATTTTACATATTTTACAGTAAGTCTTTTCAAGAAAGGGACTTGTCATATTAAATTTAAAAGTGAGGACTTGCTTTTGAAGTTTAATATATATGGAAGTCAGAAGAAAAACTGGCTACCTCCTGGATATGGGAAGAAAAAATATAAAGAAATGACAGAAGAAGAAAAAGCAGTAATAAATGATTTTCAAGGAGAAGAAAGTTATGAAAAAGTTTGTAATAATACTGAAGAGTATCTATTTCAAGCTAAATCAAGTCAATTTATGATAGGAAATTAAAATAATAACTAAGTCCCACGCGTGGGACTTAGTTATATATAAAGTTGTTTTTAGGGATTTGTTAATTATTTAAGTTTAACATTTGGTAACAAATAAAGAAAATATAAATTTGAATTATCATTATAAAACTTAATTATACTAATTTTAAAAAAAATAAAAATTCGGGTGGACAATTTGAAAAAATAGTAGTATAATAAATTATAAAAATAAAAAAGCTAACTTGCGCCAACAAGATAGCTTTTAAATGAATGATATAAAATCACTTTGTCAGTAATATTATATCATTCTTTAAGTAATATTTCAATAAATAAAGACTAGGGATTATTAGTCTAATCTATTAAGGAGAGTGATATTTTATGAAATCGTCAGAACTTAGCAATTTTATAAATGAAATTATTAAGAAAATAAGTAAAGAAAAGGAAAATTTAACTTATGAAGCAGTAGCTAATATGAAATATTCAGAACTTGAAAAAAGATTACAGAAAGTTTCATAATTCAGTTCCTGATTGAAGGAGAAAAAATGATAAAAAAGAATTTAAGTATAGCTTATAAGAAAAGTGATGGGAGATTAAGTCATTGCAGATTAAATTTAACAAAAGATTTAGTAACAATACTAGAACTAACATCAGAAAAAAGATCAATAGATTTAGAGTTTAAAAATAATTTTATTTTGTTAAAAAGGTATAAAGAAAAATTTGAAGAAGTAATAGAAAAATCGGAAGAAAAATTATTGTACCTTCATACTTTAATTACAGCAAGTTATGAAGAAAAAAAGAATAATTTTAAAATGTTGATACCACTTCCTATTGTTAAAGAATGGAATCTGGAGAAAACAAAAGCTATAATGATAGAAAAAAAAGATACAAATAAAGTAATACTAGAACCTTTGGAGGAAAGTAAGATGGAGGATATAAAGAAAAAAAGTAATATTGAATCTGAAACAAAAATATATCAAAGTGAAGGCTCTGTTGGAGCTTTATCTATAATGGAAGTAACAGAAGAAAAAAAAGATGGAACTGTATTTACATTTAAAGTTGAAAAAGGAGGAATTGGAAAAACTTTTTTAACTGTACAAATAGGAGCAGGATTAGCTTTAGCAGGATTCAGAATTCTTATTATAACTTCTGATCCACAAAATAATATTATAGGTATGGCTTTGAAATCAGAAATAGATAAAAATGAAGAATCATCACATTACACAACTTTTGATAAAAAAAGAGTAACTATAGATAACAGAACAAAAGGATTGAAATCTTGGATTAGGAACGAAACAGGAGAAATAATTAAATTAAGAGAAAATCTTGATTTTATTCCTTTAGAAAGCCCAATAGATTCGGGTTCAATAAGTAAAGAATTTAAAGAAAATCTGAAAAAGTTCATAGAAATAAAGAAAAAAGAATATGATTATATTTTAATTGATAGTATTCCTACTAAAAAGCTGGATAGTGAATTCTTAAAATATACAGATCAAATAATAGTTCCAGCATATGGGGATAAATTTACAACAGAAGGGGTTGTAGAAGTTATTAAATCTGTAGGAGTAGATAAAGTTTTTGCAATTATATTCAATAGATATGATGGAACAGCTACTCAAAAAGCTTATTATAATCAAATAAAAGAAATAATAGAGCAAACAGATATATGCTTTCCTTTGCCTATAAAACAGCTTTCAGCTATCAGTAAAATGGTAGAACGAGGAAAAACTATTTGGGAAAGTAATGACAAAAAAATAATAGAAATAGCAAAAGAGTTACAAGAAGTACTAATAAAAATAATACAAAAAACTGTAGCATAAAATATTGGAGGATAAATGGGAAAATTAGATTTATCAGCTTTGAAAAAAATAGCTGAAGATAGAAAAGTTGAAAATACAGGAACTATTATAGTACACCAAGAAAATAAAGGTATGTGTAAAAAAGAAGATATAAAAAAGACAATTTTGATAGAAGATCATTTATTTACAGAATTTACAGAAGATAAAGAAGTTATAAATTATTTGAAAGACAAAACTGTAGAATTGTTATATACACAGGCAAATGCAATATTAGATATAGGAAAAATTTTAAATGAAGTGGCAGATGAATTAGGAAAGAAAGGAAGTTCTGAAGGATTATATAATAAATATCTTGAAATAAATGGATATAATAAAAATACTGCACTAAGATATAGAAAAAGATATGAATTGTATAATAAGGCAAATAAAGATCATACTAAAAATATAATTGCCTTATTACCAGTTAAACATTTAGAGAAATTATATAAAGCAGAAGATTTGATTGAAAGTATAGAAGAAAATGACTCAATTACATTAGAAGAAATAAAAGAATTATTAGATGATTCAAAAAAAATAGTGAATAAACTAGAGGAAAAAAATAAGACAGAATTTGATCAAGAAGTATTTGAGTTTGACTTTAATTTTGATAATTTAGATAAATTAAAAAATAAATATAAAGAGCTGGAAGAAGAAAAAAGAAAAAAAATAAACAAATTATTGTTACAAATTGAAAAAATAATAGAAGAAAGTAACTAAGTCCCACGCGTGGGACTTAGTTTTAAAAGGAGCAGCCATGACAGAAATAGAAAAAAGAAGAAAAGAAGTAGAAAAAGCTAAAATTTTATCAAGAGTAGACGGAACAGGAGAGCTAAATACAGAAACAGCTCAATGGTTTGAAGATTATGCTGAAGGAAAAATATCATATGAAGAACTAGGAGAAAAAATAAAAAAACAACTTCTTAATTTAGCAAAATGAATAATAAAAAAGGGGAATATTCATGAAATATTTTGATCCATATTTAAATGAAAATGGAGTTCTTAAAAATAAATT
>NZ_JAWDXO010000072.1 GCF_032477075.1 Fusobacterium sp.
TATTGTTGTTGTATCAAATAATATAGTTTTAGATACAATTCAAATAAATAATAGTGTAAATAAAGAAAAATATCAAAAAGAAACAAAAGAAAACATTGGTGGTTCTGTTTCTGGAAATAATATTCTTCTTGTAGCAGGCAATGACATAAAAATAAAAGGATCTGATGTAGAATCAACTAAGAGTATTACTATACTTGGAAATGAAATAAATATAGAAAGTGTAGAAAACTATTCCTATGAAAAAGATGGAAGTGGAAAAAATTATACTGTAAAAGAAAAAGTAAATAATACAGGAAGTACTGTAACAGGAGAAAATATTTTTATTTCAGCAGATGAAAATATTAATATAAAAGGATCAGATATAGCTGCTGACAGTGAGCTTAGATTAAAAGCAGGAGAAGATGTAAATCTTACAGCTTCAATAGACAGTGACTATTATGAGCACCAGGAAAGTAAAAAGAAAAGTTTTGGAAGAGGAAAATCAAAAACAGAAGTAAAATATACGACTTCTCATAATGGAGCTAATCTTATTGGAGAAAATGTAAGTATAGAAAGTGGTAAGGATACAGTTATAATTGGAAGCAATATTCAAGCTGGACCTGAAGGAAGCGCTGTAATAAATGCAGAAGGAGATATTGTACAAGCAGCTGTAAAAGATATAAACTACAGCTATAAGAAAACTACTAAAACAGGTTTTCTGGGAATTACAGGAAGTTCAAAATCTACTGAACAGTATAAGGAAGAAGCTGTAAAAGGAACTGCTAGTTTTTCATATGGAAAATCAAAAGATGAGATAAAAACTACACAGACTACTAATACAGCTTCTACAATAGTATCTCAAGGAAAGGTAGATATAGAAGCAACTGAAGGAAAAGCTGTATTAAAATCAGTAGATATCTATGGAGAAACAGGAATAGATATTAAAGGTCATGATGGAGTAGAACTAACTGTTGCAAAAGATAAGACAACAGTAGATGAAAAACATAAATCAAGTAGTATAGGAGTATCTGTAGGAGTAGCAAGTTCAATAAAAACTACAATAGATAATGTAAGGGATATAGATAAACTTACAGACTTTGGTGGAAATAGCTATGATATAGCAAATACAGCATCAGATTTAGTAGGAGCTATTAAAGAAGGTGCAGAGGCAGTAGGAAAGTTTATCCCAAAAGTGACTAAAGATAATAGCAGTATGGCCTCTGAAAATTTAGAAGGAATTGTGTCAACAGATATAAATAATTATATAACTGTAAGTGCTGGAGTAAATAAGAGTAAATCTGAATATCATTCTTCAAGTGAATCAACAGTAAAAAATAAACTTGAATCTAAAGGAGATATAAATATCAGTTCTGGTGCTGGAAGTGTGATAATAGAAGGAACAGATATAAAGACAGAAAAAGATTTAAATCTATCAGCTTCTAAAGATGTTGTGGTAAAATCTAGTAAAGATGAATATTCATCATCTAGCAGTTCTTCTTCTAAAGGTCTGAATGCAGATATATCACTTTCAAATAATCCCACTTTAGGAAGTATAACTGCTTCTCAAAGTAAAGGAAAAGGAAATAGTGAAGGAACTGTAAATGTGAACTCTAAATTTGAAGTAGGAGGAACACATAAAGTAGAAGCTGGAGAAAAAGTAATATACGAAGGAGCCAATGTAGAAGCTGGAAGAGTGGAAATAAAAGGAGAGGAAGTAATAATTGCCTCTTCAAAAGATACTGAGAAGTCAAGTAGTAAAAATAGTAGTAGTAGTATAAAGGTATCTCAAACTCCAGTAGGAGTTACTGGAGAACTAAATTTAAGCCAGAATAAAAGCAATGGAGAGAAAGAATGGGTAAGTGACCAGACTTCTATAATAGCAAAAGAAGGGGGGATAATTGAAAGTAAAGATTTTACTAACAGTGGAGCAATAATAGGTTCTGAAAGTGAAGAAAATAAACTGATAGTAAAAGCTGAAAATATAACAATTGAACATCTAAAAGATAAAGATAAGAATAAAGTAAGTGGTGGAGGAATAGAAGTAACAGGAACAGGAGTTCCCAACTTATCAGTAGTAACAGGAGGTCAAGATAAGAGACAGGATACAAATGCAACAGCAGTGAATACAGAATTTGAAATAGCAGGAGAAAGCAAAACAGCAGAAGAGCTAGGATTTAATACAAACTTAGGAAAAGCTCAAGTTATAACAAAAGATGAAGATAAAGTATTAGATGCAGAACTTCATACAGATTTATTAAATCAATCTGAAAGAGATAAGATTGTAAAAGCTGGAGACTATTTAGAAGCAGTTTATGATGGGATAACAGATCCTGGAGTGGGAGGAAAAGGAAATACTATAAAGGAAAAAGTTTATGGTAAGTTATTTAAAGAAAAAGGGCAGGAAAGTCATCATTATATAAAACTAGAAGAAAAAACTGTAGATGAAAATGGAAATATAATAGAAAAAGATTTAAATGAAAAAGCTAATAGAGTTCAAGCATTAGTAGACTCATTTGCAGCTGATCTAAAATATAAAGGAGAAACTCCAATAATACTTATAGGAGATCTTCCACCAGGAGTAGAAGCTTTTGCATCACCTGAGAATAATACAATAGCAATAGATAGAAAAGTACTGGCATTAGCAGATGCAAATAAAGTTCTGACTTTGGTAGGACATGAACTTGGACATTTTAATAGTTATGATGCAAAAATAGAAAGCACAGCTAAAAGAGTGGAAGATGCAATTCAAGGAACAAAAAACAAAGGTAAATACACAGAAAAACTAGAAAAAGAATTTCAAGAAAAATATGCAGGAAGAGATATAAGTGGAAGTGAAGCTCAAAAGGCAATAGATGGTATTTCTGAGGAAAGTAAAGAAAAATATGGCTTTTCTACTGAATCTTTTAATATTGCAGGAGCATTTATAGCAAGACCAAATTTTGGAAAAAGCTCTTATTATATTATTAATACACAAAAGGAGGAAGGATATTTAGTTAATACATTTGATTTTGGAATAGGGGCTGGAACTCCTAGTGTAGGTGGAGCTATTAGTATGATAATTTTACCTAAAGTTAATTCAAAAGAAGATCTCATTGGAACATCTTTAGTTGCTGGAGGTTCATATAGGAATTATGGGGCTGAATATTTAACTGACATGAAAGGAGACTTTTCAGGAATTAAATTTATTTTAGGAATGTCTAAAAATATTCCTGATGAGGGAGAACTTCATTTAAGCATAGATAATACAGTCTTTATTAAAGAAGAAAAAGTAAATATAAATAAAAGAATAATCGAAACTGCAAAAGAACTTGAGCAACTAAGCCAAACTTCAGGAGAAACTAAGGAGAATTTATTAAAAATAACTGGATTGACTTTGAAACTAAGATATGAAATATATTTGGAGAATGGAGGAAAAGAAAGAGTTGAAAATCGAAAAAAAGGAAAATATAATACTCGTTAAAAGGACAAATAATAAAAGAATAATAAAGAATAGTATAATTTATTTTATAGCAATATTGATTCTATTTTTATTTTCTTATTCTTTTATGGGGAATGAAAATGCTTTATTTATTTTAAACTTTTCATTAAAGTTAGTACTCTTCTCATTGTTAACTAGTAAACTAACTTTTACAGCAGATGAAAATTTAGAAATAGCTGAAGATAAAATTGTTTTAAAGTTTGGAGCATTTGGTTTAATTTTAAAAAAATATGAGTTGCCAAATGACAGTAATGTAAGAATTGAATATGATGATTCTTTGAAAACTGTTATAAACACAATATTTGTTCCAAGTACACTTTGGCGCCCAGGAAAGTTACGAAGAATGAAATTCATTTATGAAAATAAAATATATGCCTATGGTTTTGCACTGACTCCTAAAGAGTATGATGAAATAAAAAGTCTAATCTTAAGTCAAAGAAAATAAAAATTAATATTTTACAGGTGGCTCAATTAATTTGAGTCACTTAATAAAATATGGAACGAATAAATATACATTAGAGTATATAAATAACATATAAAAATAATGGATAGGTTTTTCAGAAAACTTAAAAATATATAAGAATTAATATTTTGAAGAAGAGTGTTCTAAATTAATTATTTATTAACTAATTCTTATAATCTCCTTTTTATATTAATCTTAAAAAATAAATCTAAGTGGAGGCAAAAATAAAAATCTTAAAATTAGAAAATGAAGTAATTATAAAAAAATATAATGGAAAATATTTAAAGATTTCTTTGATTATACAATTTGTAATACTTTTATTTGTATCATTACTGAGTTTACCTTTTTTTAGCTATAAAATAATGATATATTTTTTTATTATTGGAGTAGGATTACATTTGTTAAGTATTATTCCATATAGACTTTCATATCTTGCTGATGAAGAAATGATTATAAAAAAAGATCAAATATTTATAAATTTTTATTTTGGAAAAATTCCATTAAAAAAGATAAAAATAGTCAATGATGACTTTCTCGATGTGTCATACAGTACTTTATTTGAAACAAGCTTAAGAATGTATATAACTTTAAAAATGCCTACAAAGTTTCTATTTTCAATTTTGAACCCTAACAAATATAGATTAATGAAGTTAACTTATGAAAATAAAATTTATAGTTTTGGATATGATTTATCAAAGAATGATTATAACATAATAAAAAACTTAATATTAGAACAAAGAGAAACAAGGTAAAAAAATTTAATGTTTTATAGGTAGCCTAATTAATTTTAGGCTACTCATTAAGAGATTAAAAATATTTTTTTACCAGCAATAGAAGTAACAGGAGGACAGGATAAGAGACAAGATACAAATGCAACAGCAGTAAATACAGAATTTGAAATAGCAGGAGAAAGTAAAACAGCAGAGGAGCTAGGATTTAATACAGATTTATCAAAGGCACAGGAAATAACAAAAGATGAAGATAAAGTATTAGATGCAGAACTTCATACAGATTTACTGAATCAGTCAGAAAGAGATAAAATAGCAGACCTAGGAGTAAATTTATCAGAAATAATTCAATCAATAGTAAATTCTGATTCAGGAGGAGTTCTAAATACATATAAGGAAAATAGATTTGGAAATCTTTTAAATGACTATATAAAAAAATCAGGTGTATCAGGACTGTTCCTTGATGATAAAATATCATTGGAA
>NZ_JAWDXO010000073.1 GCF_032477075.1 Fusobacterium sp.
GAATTGAAATAGGAACAGAAGCAACTCGTACAGGAATTATTGAAACTTGTAAAAAAAGAGAATATATATCACAAAAAGCTTCTAATTACTCAATAGAAGTACTTGGAGAGAAATTAATAGAAAACTTAGATAAGTTAGAAATTAATTTATATGCTGACAAAACAGTAGAATTCTCAAAAATACTTAAAAAGATATATAAAGGAGAAGCCAAAGTAGAAGAAGCTATAGATATGACAGCAGAAGAACTAAAAGGAATAATATCTAAAGATATAGAACTTGAAAAAATAGATAGAAATGAGTTAAAAGAAGCACTTGGAGAGTGTCCTGTATGTAAAAAACCAGTTTATGAAGGAGAAAAAAACTTTTACTGTAGTGACTACAAAAATTGTGACTTTAAGCTATGGAAAAAAACTAAGAGATTTTCTGATGAACTTACAATGACAAAAGCAAAAGTAAAATCATTGTTAAGGGGAAAAAAAGCTGTATTTACACTTACTGGAAAAGAAAATAAAAAATTTGAAGGATATCTGAAGCTGGAAATAACAGAAAAAGATGGGAAGAAATATCCTAATCTAAAACTAGATGGATTTCCTGAAAAAAAGAAAAAATAATAAATACAATATCTTGGGCTAATTTGTGATTGGCCACAAGATATTAATACTATAATAGTGCTAAGTGGGAATTAAAAGAAGCCCCAAAGGGGCTTGAGGTTACTATTTGTTCTTATACCACCACCAAACAACAATGAAGAAAGCAATTGCAATTCCTCCATGAATTGAAAGTGAGTGAATATAGATGTACATAATAGTACCTCCTTATATAGTATTTAGTTCTGCCTTGTTCAAGGGCAGAATAAAAGCCCCCAAAAATTGAGGGCTGATATTCTGAACATGAATCTACTAAATACTACATAAGTGCCCCTAAGGGTCTTTCAACTTAATTATATCATATTTACCCAAAAAGTCAAAAAATATACAAGGAGGAAAGAAATATGGAATTTTTAGATAATATAAGTAATATGTTTAAAAAAGGAGAAAAAAAAGAAAACAAAGTAAATTTCAAAGGAAATAAAGATGGTTTTTGGAAGGAAGAAAACAGTGAAGGAACATATAAAAATGGAGTAAAAACTGGACTTTGGAAAGAAAATAGTTATTCAGAAGATGGTGGAATAATACAAAGTGAAGGTTATTATAAAGATGGAGAAAAAATAGGGATATGGGTAACTAGCTCTAATGAAGGAATAATGAAAATGAATTATATAATTGAAGGAGACAAAAGAACAGATCAAGAACTTTATGATAATGAAAAGGTAAAAACAGAAAGAATTTTTCTACAAGGAGAATATCCAGTACAGATAGAGGAAAAAGAGTATGATGAAAATGGAAATATAAAAAGTCATAAAATCTATACAGAAACAGGGGAACTAGAATCAACTACAAGCAGATATTACTTTGAAAATGGAGTATTGAGATTAGAAAAAACAGAAAAAATAACAGATACAGGAAGTATAGTAACATCAGAGGGTTATGAAAAAGATGGAATGTACAGTTCAAAGAAGATTGAATATAAAAATAAAGAAGGAGAAGTAGAACAAAGTAAATTTTTATCATATAGAGGAATGGAAAATTTAAGATATATTACAGATGAAAAATTTGAAAAAGAAGGAAGAACATCAAAATCTTTTAGTAAAACAGAAAGCTTCTATGGTTCAGGAAAAACAAAAAGTGAAGAAATATCTAAGAGAACAGAAACAGAGGCATTTGACAGTACAAAGTTATATAGAGAAGATGGGAAATTAATTTATGATTATGAAAAGGTAACAGGAAATGGGAAAATGAATACAATCTTAAATTTTTATGATAAAGAAGGTAATTCAGTAGGAGAAACAAAATATGATAGAGAAAATCATATTTTAGGAGTAGGGAAATATAATGAAAATGGAGAAAAAGAAGGATTTTGGGGAGAAGGATATTTTAATTCAACTGGTTATTATGGGCTATTAGAAATAAAAGATGTTGAAGACTTATTTAAACAAAGTGGAAGTTATACCAATGGGAAGAAAGAAGGTAAATGGAAATCTTATGATGATCATGAAATAGGAGATCCATATTCAACACAATGTCTGTATAGGACAGAAGCAGAGTATAAAGATGGGAAATTAAATGGAAAAGTAAGTGTTTTTTCCATTGATGGATATGGAGAAGAAAAAAAACTTTTAGATCTAGAGTATAAGGAAAATAGTTTAGTAAATTATAAATGTCATGATGATGTTCCTGAACATATAGAATTACCAAATAACAGTGATAGAACTCCTTGGCTTTCTCCTTGTAATGAAAAAGTTAATTTCAGTACTGGAGAATATGCACATAAAATAACTATAGAAGAAAATGGAAATACAATTATAGAAAACTATAAGGAAAATTTGCTTGAATCTAAACATATAATAGGGATTGAAGGAGATATAAAAAATTCAATAGAATATTGTAAAGATGGCAAAGTAATAAAAGAGATAGATAATCAAGAAAATAAACCAGGAAAAGAAGTTTTAGATAAGAGAAATCCATGGGCTAAAAGCAAAGGTAAAGATAAAGAATCTGAAAATGAGAGATAAAATGGAGGGGAATTATGAATAAGAAAATTGAAGAAGCAGCTGAAGAACATAAAAAATGGAAAAATAAAAAAATAATTGTAGAATATGGAGTTGCTGATGAAGGAGAAATAGTACCATCTTCAGATCTTGAAGGAGGGGCTGAAGATGGAAAAAAATAAAAAGTCTGCTTTTGAAATAGTAATGGAGGACAGAAAAGAAGTCGTAGATGAACTTATAAAAAGTATGGAAGAGGGATATGTAGCAACTAGACAACTGTGGGATAAAATGGCAGTACGACCACAAAATCCAGTTTCAGAAGTTTATTATAAAGGTGGAAATAGATTTAGGCTTAGTATGGCAGCAGTCAAAAATGGATATAAAGATCCAAGATGGCTGGCAGGTTAAAAAAGGAGAAAAAGGAGTTTTATGTGAAAAGTGGATCTTCTCCAAGACAGTAAAAGAAAAAGATGAAAAGGGCATTGAAATAGCTACTTCTATGTGTCCAATAAAAGAAGTTGGACAAGAAGAAGCATACTATAGTCCATCAAAAGATGAAATAGTATTACCACTACGAGAAAGTTTTAAAGATTCTGAATCTTTTTTATCTACTACTTTACATGAAATGGTACATAGTACAGGTCATGAAAGTAGACTTAATAGAGGTAAAGGGAATATGTTTGGAAGTCCTGAATATGCAAAAGAAGAGCTTGTAGCAGAATTAGGATCTGTTTTTTTACAAGGAGATCTAGGAATAAAACTAGAAGGAGAACATTTACAAGATCACAGTAATTATTTAAACTATTGGATAAAAACATTGAAAGAAGATTATCATGAACTTTTCAGAGCTTGTATAGAGGCTGAAAAGGGATCACAATTTCTCTATAGCAATTACCTGGAAAGAGAAAAAGAGCAGGTAAAAGCTCTTCAGGAAAAATTGGAGAATAAACCTTTAACAAAGCCACTAGATAAACTACAGGTAATTTTCCATTGGTCTGAAAATGACTTTGGATTAGCTGAAGACATGATAAAGAAAAAAATGAGATATCAGGATATGATAAAACTAAAATCAGTCTTTATTATGGTGGAGAATGTATAAAAGAAAAAATCAGAATAGATCTGGGAGATCTGGAGTTTGGAAAAGATACTCAAAAAGTTTCAGATGGACTGGAATATAGATTAATGTATTATGTAAAAGATGTGAGAGATAATGCTCATGAATATTCAGAAATGTCAGAAGTCCTATATGGAGAGAAAAAAAGCAAGGAAGAAATTCTTGCAGACACCAAAGAAATGGAAGATGAAATAAAGGATCTGATGAAAGACTTCAGAGAAAGAGAAAATAAATACTTGAAGAGTAAGGATCAGGAAGTAGAAAAAGAAAAAGCTTCAGGAAAGAAAAATCCCTGATGAGAAAATTTGTTAAAAAAGCAGGGACACCTGCCAGAGTGTCCCCACATAAAACTAATATAAGTTTTTAGATAATAACAAAAAGATTACTATCATAGTTAAAATTAATATGAACCTTTTCACTTAGCACCTCCTTTTACGAGATGTTCAGTTCAAAGGAGGAACTTAAATATTATAACATTGAATTTAATAAAAATCTATGTTATAATAAATTAGTTAAAGTTAATATGAAAAACAGGAACAAAAAGACAGGTATGCCAGTATCTGTCTTTTTTATATTATATAAAACATCTTTAAAATTAGCTAAGGATGCAGTCAAAAAGACACTCTTAAACAAGAGTGTCTCTGACATAGAAAAAAATCTGTTTTATACCATTTTCATTACAAAATATTAATATTTTAAGAATCTAAAATTTTTTCACACTCTTGAAAAATACTTTTCTTAAAAAAAGAGTTATCCAAGAGTAACCCTTTGATTTTATTGGAAAAGTTGTAAGTAAGGTCTAATTAATCTATAAATTTTTCTATGTATCTTTTTTTAGTTAAAACTTCATAAAATTCTTCCTTTTCATTAAAATTATCAATAAATTCTTTTTCTTGCAACTTTTGTAATAACTTTTCATTAAAATCTGTTTTAGCAATTATAAGAGTAAGCTCTTTTTTAAAAATATCATTATATTCTTTTAAACTCATAAATTTCAAATATTTTAGAACTTCTTTTTCATCATTTATTTCTTCTAATAAAGCTATTAAGAAGTTTAATTTTTTATCATCAGATACTTCATTGGAGCTAAAAATTCTTTTTCTTAACTCTGGAGAAGCAGCTAATAACATGTAATAATCATTATTTATATCTGCAATAGCTACTTCAAATATAATATTTTTTATATTATTATCATATTGACTGTATTCTCTTATGAGACTTTCAAATTCTTTTTGATCATAATTATTTTTTAAAATATATTCTTGGATACTTGAAGAATAATCCATATTTGTAATATGAATAGGATCATTTGAAAATTTTAGTAATTCTAATTTTACTCTTTCTTCAATATCGCTATTTGATAAAGTTATTAATAGTTCTTCTTGAGAAAAGATGCTTTCAGACATTATTTCAGTATATAAATTTATGTTATATATGATAAAATAATTTAAGTTGTCTTTATAATTTTCTCTAATTTTTTTTAAGTTTTCAGGGGTCATTCTTATAGTTTTCAATTCTATTAATATATCCATTTTTTCTTTAGAAATATTTTCTGGAAAATTTCCATCTTCATAATGCCATTTAAAAGATCCAATTATATTTTTATAGATACTATTTTTTAAACTATTGCATATTAAGACAGAATCAAAAAGCTTTTCGGCTATTTCTTCAGGGATAATCTCCTCTATATTTTTAAATGAAAGAGATTTTTTTTCCAAATTAATAAAATTTATTAAAGTATCACTTAATTCTTGTTTTTCATTGAAATATAAAATTATGTTTTCTTCTGAATATAAAATTTTTTCATTTAGTAATAGTTTATCCCAAAGAGAAATATATTCAATAGATGTAATGTTAGAAATAGTTGTTCTTAAAAGTTCAATATATTTTATTTTGTATTCTTCATTTATATTTTCATTATTTAAAAGCTTTAATATAACATGCTCTTCATCTTCTATAGTAGAATTACAATTTGCTAAAATAATTTCAACATATGAATTAATATTATTCTCAACATAATTATATAACTCTGAAGAACTGTTGTTATACATGCAAGTATAGTTTTTCTTGCTAATTTCATCATTTGATGTAATATCAAATATTTCCTTTAACATTAAACTTATATTATAAAAATTTAATTCATACATGGAATTTTTATATATTTCATTAAATAATTCCTTATTAGCAAGAGTATAGTTTATTTTTTTAAATTTTATATCTAGCACATTAAATTTTTCTATTAATTTATTTATATTAGGGTTTTCTATTTCTAAATAATCATCTTTTAATTCTATATATTCTTTTAAAATATTGTCTATATTAATATCGTCTAATAGACTTTCATCGGATGTGTATAAAGTAAGTATTGAATAGTAATGTTCTTCTTTCTTTGAGAATGAGTTGTTTTCTATTAACTCTTTAAAAAATTCTTTCCAAATAGAGTTTAAATTTTTAACCAAAAACTCCCCTTTTATACCTAAATTAAAAAACTCTTTAATAAAGCTAAAGTTTTTTGTTTCTTTCAATTGTGTAAGAAAAATAGTTAGTTTATTTTTTTCTTTATCATTTTCTAATAAATTTTCTAATAAATCAAAGTTTAATATTTCAATTTCTTCAAAGTCTATATCTCTTAACCTTTCAAGAATTAAATTAGAATTTTTCAATTTGTAATTGTATTCTTTTTTCTCTCTATCTAAAACACTACGTAAGAAAATCTTGTCTTCTTTTGATAAACTATTTTCATAAAAATATGTCATATAGTCAGAATAAGTTTCATCTAAATATCCAGTTCTTATTAAATATTTTAATAATTTAAAATAAGAATTTCCTTTCACATCATCAAATCTTTCTATATTATTCAGTTCATCTTTAACTTCCATTTCAAAAATGGTATTAATATTTTCTCTTGTTATAATTTTTTTTAAACTTTTATTTAATAATGTTTTTTTGTGATTTTCAATTTTTAATATTTTATTTTGAATTTCAGTTATTTTAGAGATTCTATTTTCATCAATAATATTTTTTCGTTCTGAATATTTAACTAAAAAATTTTTCTCTTCTACTGTTCTATAGGTTGCATACTTACCTTCTATATGGTTTTTTATTATATTTAGTTCATTTGTTGTTATTAAATATTCATCTTTTATTTTATTTATTTCTTCTTTAAGTGTTTCAGCTTTTTCATTAAGAGTTAGAACTTCACTAGCAATAAACTCTGATTTTTTAGCAAATAAATTATATACAAATCCTTGATTTAATTGTAACTCAGAAAAATCTTTTGGAAAAAGATTCTTATATATTATAATTCCAAGCATTTTATTACAATTTATTTCTATAACTTTAAGTTTTTCATAATAAATTTTAAATTCATTATAAACATTTTTTAATAAACGCATATCATCAATATATAAGGAAATATCTTGTAAAAAATATTTCTCTAATTTACTTGAATATTCCTCTCCAAATAATTCTAAAATTTTATTATATGAGTTAGAACTATCTATTACAGGTATAATTGGAATTATAAAATCAAAAAACTTAGTTCGGTCTTTAGATGTAAAAATGTCATCTTTTAACAGGTATAAAAATTTTAAAATTTTACCTTCAGTTTTTAAACGATTATTTACTAAAGTGTTGATTTCTCTTAATCTTCCAAAGATTTCTCCCATACCATAACGGTCTATATCTTCAAATACAATTACATCAACATTTGCTTCTTCAAATAAATAAAGAACTTCGTTTAAATATTTATCAAAAAAGGATTCATTACTATCTTCTGCTATTTCTATTTCATTTCCATTGAGATTTAATTTCTTAAAAATATTTTTAGTTTTTTGAATTTTTAATGCTTTATAAATAAAAATTCCTAACAAAAATGACAAACCTACAAAACTTAAGAATCTAAAGATATTAGTAGTTGAAAAAGTTAAACAAGGAAGATCTTTTAATATAAAGGCTTTCCATTTATAAAAATAAATATTATAAAACAATGCAAGAATAAGTAACATTATTAAAACAGTTGAAAAAAGTATTTCTCCCTTATCAATTTTTCTTTTTACTTTAAAGCAAGTTTGAGGTATTTTATCAACTGAAATTTGGTGTATTAATTGATTTAAAATTTTTGATTCTAAAGTATTTATATTTTCTTTTCTTGATTTTTATAGCTTTCAAGGACACTACTTTTTCCAGCACCATAACTCCCAGAGATGGCTATATTTTTTATATTGTTATTTTTTAAACTATAACTTATTGCTTCCTTATAAATATCCAAAGTAACATCATTTACAGGGCTTAGATCATAAAATTTACTCATATATCTCCTTTAAATAATCAATTAATTTAATTCACTTCAAGTTAAGTATAACATAAAAGAGAAGAGAATTCTTTCAAAATATTCTAGAGTAAGAACAGAAAGTACTAGGAAAGAAAAATCCCTGGGCAAAATCTAAAAATAAGGATAAAGAATCAGAAAATGAGAGATAATATGAGGGATTACTAGAAATAGTAGTCTTTTTTTATTTAGAAGTCATATCGTTTATAGAATATTATAAACAGAAAAATTATAAGAATGAAATCTTGTAGAGGACATATTCATTGACATATAAATTTTTTTAAATTATACTACTTTTAAAATATATTGATTAAAATGTGAGGGGGAATAGAAAATGTTAAGAACATTAGAAAAAATGGCAAGAATTGGAGAAAGAATTTATTTAAAAAAGGGTGATGATATTATAGAAATAAGTGCTTCAGCCAAAGAAGGAGAAGCTTTTTTAGTAACAAAATCTGGAAACATATTAAGAAACGATGGTGTAAAAGGTGTGCTAAAGCAATTCCTAAATTTAGGTTACTCTTTAACATTTGGAAAAGAAACAATAAAAGATTTGGCAAGTCATTTAGTAGCTCGTATTGAAAATGGAGAAAAAATAAGATTATATAAAGATTATAGTGATTCTAAAAATGAAATTTCTCATTTTTATAAAATAGTAATTAAAGAACGTGAGGATTTAGATGTAGTAGGAGTAAAAGAAATTAGAGCAAGAAGTTGGACTTTTAGTTTTCCATTAGATGAAAAATTTGAAAGAGAATTAACAGAAGATGAAAAATCGCTAAAAGTAAGTACTGAAAATGAAATAACAATCAAGAGTGAATTTATACATCATTTACATATAGTAGAGTTTATAGAAAAGCTTTTAAAAGAGAGCTACTTTCCAATATATAAAGAAGAATCTATTCCTGAAGAAGAAGAATATTTTGAATATTTATTAACATGGAAAGATTAAAAAGCTTATTTTTTAATCCAATAATTTAATTGAATAAAAATATCTATAGATAAAAAAGTCTGGTCCACTCATAGTAGTACCAGACTTTTAGAAAAAGCTTTCAAAATTATAATGCATGAAATTTATTATATAATTTATATTTTTGAAAATACACATAAAGTAAAAAAGAGAATGACACAAGTGTTATCCTCTTTTTATAAATCCATTATTTTTATTATTGGTGAAGAGTGTAAGATTCGAACTTACTGTGCAAGTCTATTCTAACTGATATTTTGGATTAGATTGATTAGAAAACTCTCCACTTGACTAAAGCACATATACCTACAATCCACATATAAATTCCCCCTTCAATATTTACAAACATATCAAAACTCATTTTAAACTCAAAAGTCATCTCAATAAATAAGCCTACATTACAAAGAAGAGAATCCAAAACAAAACCAAAACTACCAGATGAAAAAGCAATTTATTTTATTGTCATATCATAACACATTTTCTTTATAAAATCAAATTTTCTATATCGCCAAATAACAAGTCCGATAATTTAATGGATAAGAAAATAAAACCAATATCTATAATCAGAATTTTTTTACTTTTATGTCAATAGAAAAAATTAGTTTATTTTTTTCAATACTTGTCATAAGCTGGAAGTGACAAGTATTTTACCTAGTGAAATCAATACTAAAGTTTTATTTTGTTTTTCCTAATTGCTTTTACTTGCTATAAATACTATAATACAATTAATATGACAAGTATTGAAAAAATCTAATTTTTTATTAAATAGACTATAGAGTATCATATCATTACAAAAATATATTCTTGTTAAAAACATTCTTTTTTATTTCGATATTTTATCGGACTTTATTCTTTGTATCTAAAACACTTACTTATTCATTGAATTTACTTGCCATAAATGATAGAATGATAATATGTTTTTCAATATGTTTTATTCTCCAGGATAAAAAGATTGTTTGAATTATTATTTCGTTTTAATTTCCTGGAAGTATGTTTTTTTATTTCAATACAATAATTGATACTGGAGGAATATTAATGGCTACTTATAAAGAAATACAACAATATGTTAAAAATAAATATGGTTATTCTGTAAAGACTTGCTGGATTGCACATATGAAAGAATTATCAGGAATAAAAGTAAAAGTTTCACATAGAAGATATGATGAAAATGTAAGAACTAATCCTTGTCCTGAAAATAAAATGAAAGGTATAAAAGAAGCTTTCGTACATTTTGGAATGCTCAAAAAATAATTTATCTTCAGTAGTTAATTTTAAAAAATTTATGCATTAATTTATTTCTGAAGAAAAAATATAAATTCTTAAATTTTTATTAAAGATAGGATAAAGGGAGTAGTCATGAAAAAAATATTATTAGTATTTTTATTATTAGGATTATTTGGTGGCTGGATAGAAAAACCTAATGAAAAAGAAAAAGCTGAAGTATCCTCAGTTAATTTAAAAGAAGCTGAAATATATTATAACAAAGGAAACTCTAAGTTTGATTTAAGTGATTTTGAAGGAGCTATATTCAATTACAATAAAGCTATCAACTTAGATCCTAAGTATGCAGATATTTACTACAATAGAGGGCTTGCTAAATATAACTTAAAACAATATAAGGAAGCTATTTTAGATTATGATAAAGCTATTGAATTAGTACCTAAAGATTCAGTAGCATATTACAATAGGGGAAACTCTAAAGATGAATTAAAAGATTATGAAGGAGCAATTTCAGATTACACCAAAGCTATTAATTTAGATTCTAAATATGCAGATGCATACTACAATAGAGGTATTACTAAGAATAAATTAAACGATTATGAGGGAGCAATTTTAGATTACAGCAAGGTTATAGAATTAAACCCTAATGATGTAGATGCTTATTCTAATAGGGGAAGTGTCAGAAATGATTTAAAACAATATAAAGAAGCTATTTTAGACTATGATAAAGTTATTGAATTAAATCCTGATGATGCAGATGCATACTACAATAGAGGACTTACTAAAGATGCCTTAAAACAATATAAAGAAGCTATCTTAGATTATAACGAAGCTATTAAATTAGAGCCTAATAATGCAGAGGCATATAATAACAGAGGGAGTGCTAGAAATGATTTGAAACAGTATAAAGAAGCTATCTTAGATTATAATAAAGCTATTGAATTAAATTCTAATAAATCATTAGTATATTATAATAGAGGGCTTAGTAAATATGTCTTAGAATATTATATAGAAGCTATTTTAGATTTTGATAAAGCAATAAAGTTAGATCCTGACGGTGCAGATGCATATTATAATAGAGGACTTGCTAGATATAAGTTAAAAAATTATATAGGAGCTGATTCAGACTTTAAAAAAGCTAATGAATTAAATCCTGAACTTAAAAATCCATATAAGAATTAGAATTTATTGTATACAATCTCTTCCTGAAGGAAAATATATATAATTTCAAAGTTTATGAAAAAAATGGCTTTGTAAAATCAATTTTAAGAGCTTTTAAAAGCCATAGCCTACCTACAGTATACCTAATTTTTAAGGAGAAAAAATGGAAAGTGTAAAATATATAAAAGAAGATGATCTAAAAAGAATAAGGGAAGTACTGAAGTATAAAAATAAACCTGTTATCCTGGAACTTATAAATTTTGGTGTAAATGTAGCTCTTCGTATTTCAGATCTACAGAAGCTAAAATTTGAAGATATAACTAAAGATAATAAAATAATTCTTAGAGAACAGAAAACAGGAAAGACAAGAGAGATCCAGCTTAATAATACCTGTGTAAAATCTGTAGCAAACCTAAAGAAAGTTTATAAGGAATTAGGATATCCTATTGATTCAGGATATATTTTTAAGTCCCTTTATAGAAAATATGTAAAAGAAAAAGAAGATTATTATAGGGGTAGCTCCGATTTTTGTGGCTTTTTTCCCCAAATATTAAGCTATCTCAATAAAAGCAAGGATTAATAGTTTATAAAAAAAGAGATAATACCATCT
>NZ_JAWDXO010000074.1 GCF_032477075.1 Fusobacterium sp.
CATGTATGTCTCCTTTGTATAATTAGGGTGGTAACTATATTATACAAAAAAGAGAGCTGAGTGAAACATTTTTTTTAAATGTTACTCAGCTTTTTTTAATCAAAAATACTATTTTTTTATTAATCTATTATCTGTTGTCAGATTAGTTACACCATTCTTTTTGATATCTTCTATAATTATTTCTGTAAGAGCAGGATAATTAGCTACTTCCCTAGCATTAATAAACATACTATATTCATCTCCACCTACAGCAATATAATCATCACTAGCTACTTTATATACTTTATTAAAGTCAATTGATTCTCCATTTTTTAGAATTATCTTTTCTACTCTTTTACCAGCAGGATTTTTAGAATTAAAAGTGACTATAACACCAGAGAATTGAGGGAATCTACCATCAGTTTCAGGATATTTACTAAATCCATTTTCAAACATGTTCCATACTTGCTTTCCAGTAAGTTCTTTGACTATGACATAGTTTCCAAAAGGAAGAACATTTATAATATTTTCAATTGTTATATTTCCAATATCAATAGAACTTCTTATACTTCCACCACTTGTAATAGCTATATCAGCTCCACTTTTTTCAAGCATAGCATCTGTAATGAGATCCCCTAGATTAGTTTCACCAGTTCTTACTACTTCTCTACTTGCTTCTAGTAGCACAGGAGTTTTACCAATTTTTTCTAATATTATTTTTTGTTGCTGCTCTTTAATATCAAATATTAAAGCAGTTATTTTTTCATTGTCTTTAATTATAAAACTTTCATTTAATTCCATTTTTATAGACAGATCATTTCCACTGTTTACTTCATCTTTAGATAAAAGAACAGGGTAGATAGCTTTTTCACCATAAGCAAGTTCATCAAAATCTATTTTTACAATACCAATATTTTTATCATATTCACCTGTTTGTACAATAGTTACACCATTAACTACAGTTTTATCTTTTAAAGCTGTATGACTATGTCCATCAATGATAAGATTGATTTCTGGAACAGATTCAGCCAATCCTATGCTCTGCCATTCATATTTGGTAGCAGGATCATCACCAAGATGTGTGACAGCAATGATGAATTGCACATTTTCCTTTTTAAGCTCTCCAATTACTTTTTTAGCAGTATCTATAGGGTCATTGAAAGCCAAATCTTTAATAATTTGAGGATTGGCTTTGTATATAGTTTCAGGAGTAGTCAAACCAAATATTCCAACTTTTACACCACGAATTTTTTTTATTATATATTTTTCTCCAATAGAGTTTCCACTTTTATTCAATACATTAGATGTAAGAAATTTAAAATCTGCTATATCCTTTAATTTATATAACTGTTCCATTCCATAATTAAAGTCATGATTTCCAAGAGTCATAGCATTGAGTTTCATTTCATTTGAAAGCTTTATCATAGATTCACCTTTTTCCAGTGTTGCAAAGGTAGTTCCATGAGTATTATCACCTGCATCTAGATAGAGGACATTTTCTTTTCCAAAAGTATTTCTATATTCATTGATTATAGAAGCTACTTTAGGGTATCCTATTCCATCATATTTTCCTTCTTCAGCTCTTCCATGTACATCATTTAAATGAATAATAACAAGTTCATATTTGTTGTTTGGATTAGATTGAATATTACTGCACCCAGATAATAAAAAAATAATACTAATAAAAGAAAATACTAATTTTTTAAGATTCATATCCTTCCTCCCAAGAAATTCATATTTTTATTTATTAAAAAATTCTTTCCATTTATCAGCTTTAAAACCAATTAAAATTCCATCATCAGTTACTATTAAAGGTCTTTTTACAAGCATACCATTTGTAGCAAGTATTTTAATCAATTCATCATCAGTAGCTGAAGCAGTTTTTTCTTTTAAATTCATTTCTCTATAGAGCATACCACTTGTATTAAAGAATTTTTTAACAGGAATTCCACTTAATTTTATATATTTTTTTAGTTCTTCTTCTTTTGGATTATCCTCAACAATGTGCCTGCTTGTAAATTTTATATTATTCTCTTCAAGCCACTTTCTAGCATTAATACAAGTACTGCATTTAGGATAGTTAATAAATAATACTGACATAATTTTTCCTCCTTAAAAATATATTTTATTTACTATTATACAATAAATTTCAGTATTATTATATAGGAATTATTTAAAGAAATAATATAAAAATAGTAAAAATTATATATGAGTTTTATACTAAAAAAATAGTCTGTTGATATTAGTATATTGACATATATTGAAAATATTGATATAATTTTTGTTGGTACAATTATTAATTATTAGTTTTAAAATATAAAATTGAAGAATAAAATTTAAATACTTAATATAAAAATAATAGTATAAATATTTTTTAGGAGGAAAAATGTATAAAAAGAAAGATGTAGTATTAACAGGATTTGCATTATTTGCAATGCTGTTTGGAGCAGGAAATCTAATATTTCCACCAGTAGTAGGATTTATTAATGGAAATAATTGGGTAGTCTCATCTGTAGGATTTATACTGACAGGAGCAGGATTTCCACTTTTAGCAATAATAGCAGCAGCAGTGGCAGGAAAAGATCTGGATAGTTTTGCTACAAGAGTTTCCCCTCTATTTAGTAAAATATTTAATATAGCACTTATTTTATCAATTGGACCTCTTTTGGCTTTACCAAGAACAGGAGCTACAGCTTTTGAGATGTTGGTTCCTCAAAATATAGAAAATTTTCAAATGTATAAATTTGTTTTTTTAACAATATTTTTTGCAGTAACTATTTTATTTTCATTAAAGTCAAGTAAGGTTGTAGATAGAGTGGGAGCTATTCTCACTCCAATACTTCTTCTAGTATTAGCAATAATAATATTTAAAGGAGTATTTTCTCCACTAGGAGAGCCTAAAATAATGGAAGCAGCAACACCATTCAAATATGGATTTCTTAATGGATATCAGACAATGGATACCCTTGCAGCAATAGTGTTTTCAGAAATTATATTGAAATCAATAAGAAAAGGAAGAAATCTTGATGCAGCAGAGGAGTTTTCATTTTTAATAAAAGTAAGTTTTATAGCTATAGGAGGTCTCACAATAGTATATGGAGGACTTGTATATATTGGTGGGACAGCAACTGGAGTATTGGTACAGGGAATAGGAAGTACAGAACTTCTTTCTACTATAGTAGCTCTTCTTTTAGGAAAAATAGGAAAAATTGTACTTGGAATATGTGTAGCAGGTGCCTGTCTTACTACTGCTATTGGACTTACTGCAACAGTGGGAGATTATTTCAGTGGGCTTTTAAAAATAGCATATGAAAAAATAGTAATACTTACAGTCATAATCAGTTTTATTTTTGCAAGTTTTGGAGTAGATGTTATAGTTAAATTAGCAGTACCTGTTTTAGTATTTATATATCCAATATCTATTGCTCTGATTTTTTTGAATTTTATGAAAAATATTATAAAGAATGACAATGTATATGTGGGAACTGTTATAGGAACTGGAATAGTTAGTGCTTATGAAGCTATGCAAGTGATGGGGATTAATATTGAGTTATTTAATACTATTTATTCAAAACTTCCTTTAGAAAGCTTTGGGTTATCTTGGGTACTTCCTGGAATATTAGGAGGAATAATATTTAGTTTTTTTAAAAAATATTGATATTTTTTCAGAAAAAATGTTACAATTTAATAACTAAAAAATAAAAAGTATGCCTTAAAATAATAAAGAAAGGGAAGAATTCCTTTTAAGGCATACTATTTTTAT
>NZ_JAWDXO010000075.1 GCF_032477075.1 Fusobacterium sp.
TCAGATGACTAAAGGGGAACACAGTAAACATCTGAAAGAGCAAATGAAATATGAAGAATTGAAAAAAGAAAGAGAGCTGACAAAAGAAGAAGAGCAGCTCTATTTAGATTCGGCTAGATATACAGCCAAATACAAATATGATGATAAAATACTTGGGAAAGTTATCGCAGTAGAAGAAAAGGTTAAAGAAAAGTATCTTGGAATGATTGCACAGGAAAGAGAAAAAATAGATGAAATAGAGAAAAATTCTATTTCCATTGAAACAATAAAGATAAAAGATAATACTCTTATACTAGATACATTTGAAAAAGTAAAAGATGAAGCAAGAAAAAATATCTCTAATTTAAGAACTAAACAGGAAGATATTAAAGGGATTAAGAAAAATCTTAATGCTTACAAAGTCAGAAGATAAACTCAATGCTCTTCAAGAATTGAGAGATAAGGCAGGACTTTTCAACTTCAAAGAAAAAAATAGTATAAATAATCAAGTAAAAGCTGAAGAAATAAAGTATAAGGAATTACAGGATAAAATATTAGAAATTGAAGGCAAAGATATAACTAAAGAATTGAAAAAAATAGAAGAAACTTTCAAAAAAGCTATGAGAAATATTAATAGACAAGAAAGAGAAGTATCTAAAGCTGTAGCCTTTAACTATGAAAAAATTTCTATTGCTTCAAAAATAGATATGGAGCTATTTTCTACTCAAGAAAAAATAGCTGTAGATTTAGTGAAAGATGAAAAAACAGAAATAGAAGAATTTAGTGAAAGAGTTGAAAAAGTATTCTTCCAGGAAGCTGGTAAGAATATTCTTGAAGTACAAGAAAAGAATATTAAAGATAAAGCACTTGATAAGGCTGTAGAAGAACTTAATAAAAATATAGACAACAATACCCAAGGAATGACTTCTGATTTAGAAGAAAAACTTCTTGATAAGAACCTTAGAAATATTAAAGAGAATAGATTTAAAAATGATAGATACAAATATGATCTGGAACAGTTGAAAAATCTAAAAGACAATGAAAAGGAAGAAATATATATGGCTCTTAATAAGAAGATAAAAGAACGTCAAACTAAAAATTATGAAAAAATGAGAATATACAAGGAAATAATGGAAAATTCAAAAGAGCCAGAACAAATAAAAGAAATTAAAAAAGAGATGAAGGTTACTTCAGATAGCATAAAACTATATAAAGAAATTGGATCACTTACAGATAAATATTTAATGACAGATAAAATAGCAGCTCTTAAAGAAAAGGTAAAAGAAAAAAATAAAAATATTTCAAAAGATATAGCTCCAGCAAGAAAAAGAAAGGAAGATCATGTAAGAGGTATGAAAGATATAGAACTAAATAAAAAGAAAAGAGATAAAGAAGATATAGAAGGAACACTTCAAAGTCTTTTAAAAACAAAGGAAGATGAATATGAAAGATAAAATAGCAGTTCTTGAAGAAAAACTGATGAAAGTCAATTTAAAGTTAAGAAAATATAATAGAGAGGGGATAAATCCAAGAAAAGCAAGAGCAAAACATCTTATAGAAATAGGTGCTTTGCTGGAGATAGCAGAAATAGATCAGGAAGATAAAGGAATGTTGCTGGGTTATTTTCTTAATTTAAAAAATTATAATGCTGAAGAAAGAAAAAAGATGAAGATAGTAGGAGATATACTTCTTAATCAGAGAAAAGAAGATAGGGAACAAAGAAGAAAACTTATAGGAGAAAAAGAGATTCAAGAGCTGCTGGAACTTTCTAAAGAAAAAAATATTTTTGAAACTATAGTAAATGATTTTAAAAAGAAGTTATTGGAAGAATTAACAATTAAAGAATATAGAATAATACTAGATAAGTATTCAGACTAAAAATAAGTGGAAAAGCAAGATATTAAAGTGATATAATTAAATTAAAAAAAATTATTTAGGAGGGAAAGAAGAATGAAAAAAGGAATATTAATGTTATTAGCAGTAGTATTACTAGCAAGTTGTGGAGATACAGTAAAAAAAGTACCATATGAAGAAAAAGAAGCTATGGTAGAAAAAGCTCAAACAGACACAGCAGTAAAACAAGAACTTGAAAAAATAATGAAAGAGTTAAAAGAAAAATCAGATAAAGGAAATAAAGAAGCAAATATAGAATTTCAAGAATATTTAAAAATAGAATCAATGCAAAAACCAAAAGCAGTAAAAAATCCAGTAAGTATTTAACTTATAGAAATAATAATGAATAAAAAGTTTGTTCTATTTTAATTTTAAGAAAGGGAATAAAATGGAAACATTATTTGGACATTTGGAAAAATTAATATTTATTCTTTATGGTTTAATAGGACTTATAATACTTTATGTGGTAATAGAAATAGTAGTGAAAGTATTTTCTATAGTTTTTAAAATAGTTGAAATTATATTAAAAATTGGAATAATTATATTTGCTATTGGTAGTGGAATAAAAATGTTTATGAATGGAGAATCATTCATAGAAATCTTAAAAATAGAAGCCTTGTTTTTAGTAGCAAGTTTTTTACTTTGGCAAATGTTAGTAGCAGGGTTATTTGGTGGAGATACTTCAGTAGATTGTGATATATGTACTAAAAGAAATTATTGTAGAGAAAAACAGAAAGGAAGAAGTTGTCCTGGAAGAATTCCACAAAAAAATTTTTAATAAAAGAGTGCAAAAATGCACTCTTTTTTGTATTAAAGATAAATTTAGAAATTAAAATTTTCATATATAAAATCAATTTCCTCTTGATCTATTCCGATATATCTTAAAGTATGAGCAACAGATGAATGATTTAAGATTTTCATAATACTTCCAATATCCTTAGTTTTTCTATAAACATTATATCCCCAAGTTTTTCTTAATGAATGAGTTCCTATAGCATAAGGAATTTTTAAATCAATTTTTGCTTGAGTAAAATATCTGTTAACAGAAGCAGAAGTTATAGGAGCATCAAATCCAGTTTTTATATAAACTCGATTTAAAGATTTAAAAAGATATCCAGTAGAAGAAATTCCTTTAGTGTTATATGAATGTTTTAATTGATTTATAGCATCTTTGCAACTACTGTTTAATTGAATATATTTAATTTTCTTAGTCTTAATCTCTCTAATTTTTATTTTCCATTCATCATCTATATCTTCAAACTTTAAATTTCTCAAATCAGATATTCTTAAAGCTATGTTAATACCAATATTTATAAGGGCTAAGATAACAAATTTCTCCTGTTTTAAAAAATAATTACGAATTTTTTTTAAATCTTTCTTTTTTATATAAAAAACTTCCTGCCCTCTGTTACTTTTCATTTTTTCCTCCATTTTTTGAAAACTACTTTTTTTCATAAATATTGTGTTAAAAACTAAAAAAAACATCAAAAAATGAGTGTTATTTAGTCCTTATATCACTCATTGATATTATATCATGGAGGTGGTTCATTTATGAACACAATTTTAAGCAAAACTTATTGTATTGAGGGGCAGAGATTTTCTAATAAACAAAGAACATTTCTTACCTTTTTTCTTCTTTTTTTTACTATTGGGATATTAACTTATTCCAGTCTTTCAGGATTACCAATAGAGGCTAATCTTACTAAATATCTAAATATGGTAGTTAGAATATTTAGATTTGTTGTTGCTTTTGGTATTATTTTTAGCCTTATGGCTTTCTTTAAAGGAAGTCAAATGTGGATGATGGGATTAGGAATAGTTGTAGTAGGATTAATAATATCTAATCTTGAAACTATTCTTGATCTTATTGGATTAACTGGAGGTGTATGCTTCTAAATGTTTAACTGGAGAAACAAAAATAAAAAGCAGGTTATTGAAAAAGATAACAATAATTATACGATACTGGGATATGCAAATGATCTTTCATCAAAAACTTATCAAGCAGATGATAAGTCTGTAGCATATTTTATTAACAATTTTGTAAGAAAATCAAGGTATTTATCTAGTGACTTAGTTCTTTATAAGAAGAACTATGAAGAGATAATGTTTTTTATGACTGATTCAACCAATAACAAATTAGAACAATTTTTAATTGATAGTGGCTACAGAGAAAAAATTAAAGAAAAGAAAACTGTAGATATTGAAATTCTATCTACATTGAAATTAACTGATGATACATATCAAGTTAGATGGATTGAGAAAACTTATGATGAATATGGAAAATTAAGAGGTAGAGATTTAATGGTAGGAGTTTATACATATAAATTTACTAATCCTAAAAATAAAGAAATGATTAAATATAATCCACTAAATATTCTCATAACTGATATATCTCAATCTAAAGAAACAGATTCAGGGAAAAAATAAACTAGGAGGAAAAGATTTATGAAAAAATGTTTAATTATTTTCTCCATATTGCTGCTATCAGGATTAAGTTTTGCTAAGAATATTAATCTAATAAAAGAAGCAAAATCTGGAGAAATTGCAAACATTGTTTTTAATGAAGATGATAAATATTTTATCTATTCAAAGCCAATGTTTCAGACAACTGTAAGCTTTGGAGATGAAGTAGTACAGTATGCAGAATTTGGAGATGATGTACGTTGGAATGTTATTGAAGATACTCATTCAGTAAGAATAAAGTCTTTTGATGAAAATTTAGTAACAGACTTGATGGTAGAAACAGATAAGAACAGATACTATTTTGTAGTTGAATCTACTTATAATGACTATAACAGACTTGTTAAGTTTATGTATCCACAAAGAGATTATGAAAAGAAAAGACAAAAGCAAAAACAAGTAGAGCCTCTTAATGTAGTAAATCTTGAAAAATTAAATAACAGATATACAGTATCTAAAAAATACAGTTGGACACCTTCGCAGATATTTGATGATGGGTTTAAAACTTATTTCATTATGTCGCCCAATCTGAAAGAGTTACCTGCACTACTTGTAAGAACAGAAGATAAAAATGTAGCACTTGTAAATTGGAGATTTAGGGAAACAGATAATGGGACAGGGAT
>NZ_JAWDXO010000076.1 GCF_032477075.1 Fusobacterium sp.
TGGAGACAGAATGGAATAATTTTAATAATTTTTTGAATGAAAAATTCTAAGATTTAAGAGCTCTCAGAACAAAATAAAAAAATAAGGTTCTCTTTTATATAATAAGGCGAACTTTTTTATTATCTATTATAACCTTTAAAATTTGAAAAATCAAGTTTTTATTTTTTGTAAATTGAATGGGATAAAAATATGAATGTCCTAAAAATAAGAACTCTCAGCCATTTAAAGTTCGCCTTATTATATAAACATGAACATTTTTTTTTAATCCAATTTTAAATGTATATTAAAGCGGATTTATAAAAGGGAGAAGAGTATGATAGAAAATATTATGAAGGCTGTAAAAAGTGGGAATAAAAAAAGAGGAAGAAATATAACAATAGGGGTAGTTATAGGGCTGCTTTTATCTTGTGTAGCAGTAATGGGAGAAGATATTGGACATGAAATAGTTAGTAAGAATGATTCAGAGTATGATTTTATAAATAATGAAGATATAGCAGTTTCTAGTTCTGGTGATGATGTTATAGGACTAGCTGTAATCTCCTCAACAATGAGAAATATATTAAATAACAAGAGTATAAATGCTGCTGGGGATAATAGTGGTGGAATATTTATAAATTCTTCAACAGTAGAGGGAGATATAATAAATAATGGAGCTATAGATACTACTGGAACTAGTAAAAGTTATGGGATAATTATAGGTGATAGATCAATAATGAGGGATATAATAAACAACGGAACTATAAGTGTTGTTGGAACTGATGAGGCTCATGGAATAAATATAGACAGTTATGCAGAAGTGAGAGATATAGTAAATAATGGAGCTATAAATGTCATTAGTAATAATGGTAAGAGTGTTGGAATATTAGGATTTTATGCAACAGTGAAAAATATACTAAATAGTGGAAGAATAACTGGTACTGCTCCTAGTGGCGGTAATGGTTATGGGATAAATTTAGAAGGCACAGAGGTGGAAGAGATAATAAATAGTGGGAATATAACAGGTGCTGGCTATATTTATGGTGGTCGTGGTTATGGAATATATTTATTAAATGGTTCAACAATAGAGAGAGATATAACTAATAGTGGAAGTATAACTGGTACTGCTGTTGGTGGCAGTGGTGGATTTAGTCATGGGATAAATTTAGAAGATGTAACAGTGGAAAATATACTAAATAGTGGAAGTATAACAGGTGCTGGTACTGACTCTGGTTATGGAATAAATTTATTGAGTGGTTCAAAAATAAAAGAAGATATAACTAATAGTGGAAGCATAATTGGTATTAGTGATGCTTATGGTAATGGAGTAAGATTAAGTAATTCAACAATAGAAGGAGATATAACTAATAGTGGAAGTATAACTGGCACTGCTAATAGTAGTTCTAGTTCTGTTTATGGAATATATTTATTAAATGGTTCAACAATAGAAGGAGATATAACTAATAGTGGAAGTATAACTGGTACTGCTCTTGGTAGGTATACTTATGGTTCTAGTTCTGGTTATGGGGTAAGTTTAAATAATTCATCAACAGTAGAAAATATAATAAATGGTGGAAGTATAACTGGTACTGTTGCTGTTGCTGAAACTCCTGGTTCAGGTTATGGAATTTCTATTGATGGAGCGATAGAAACTTTGATAAATAGTGGCTTAATAACAGGAACAGGAAAAAATGATGGTGCAGGAGTAAGTTTAGGTAGTTCAACAACAGAAGGAGATATAACTAATAGTGGAAGTATAACTGCTGCTGGTAGTTCTAGTTCTGGAATAAGTTTAAATTGGGCAACAATAAAAGGAGATATAACCAATAGTGGAAGTATAACTAGTACTGGTACTTCTTCTGTTTATGGAATGTATTTGATTGGTCCAGCAATCAATATAATAAATAGTGGAGTAATCTCAGGAAGAGCTCCTGCAGATGCTGCTGGGTATGGTATCGAATCTCGTTCTTATGGAAATAAGGGAAATATAAATAATTTAGGGGTTGTATTTGGAAGTATTAGTGCTGTAGGTGAAAATAGTACAGTTAATAATTATGGAATACTTATAGCAGGAAGAAATTCAGTAGTTGAAGGGGGAACAGCAACAAATTATGGTCTGGAAATTAGTGGCACAGATGGAAAGGTAAGTGAAGCCACACAAAATCTTACTGATCCAATAGTAATAGGGCATGATGCAGAAGGAAATGAAATAAAAAGAGAAATGAATATAAAAAATGCTGGTATTATTGGTAGTTCAGGAGTAGGAACTTCAACAGATAGTTTTACATTTGCTAGTAATCCAGTAGAATTTGATAACTCTATACTAAATGGAAAAGACAGCACATTAAAAGTTTCAGGAGCAGATAATAAAGTATCAGGTTCAATAATTAATGCTTATGGAAGAGCAGTTATCTTTGATACAGCTGGAGGAGAAATTACACTATCAGGAACAGTGGTAAATGGAGGAATAGATGGAAGCAGTACTGTAATAGGAAGTGACACAGGAGATGTATTAATACTTCAATCTGCAGAAATTAAATATGTAGATGGCAATAGAGTTCATAATACTGTAATTAATGGAAATATAGACATGGGAAAAGGAGAAGACATCTTTACTATTGCAGGTGAAGGAATAGTTAATGGTAACATAGACATGGGAATGGGAGATGATACTCTCACAGTAGGAATAGGAAGTACAATCAATGGAAAAATAGATATGGGAGAAGGAAAAGATGTCCTTACTATTGCAGATAAAGGAATAATTAATGGTAACATAAACATGGGGATAGGAGAAGATAGTCTTACAATAGAAACAGGAAGCATAATCAATGGAAAAATAGATATGGGAGAAGGAAAAGATGTCCTTACTATTGCAGATGAAGGAATAGTTAATGGTGACATAGACATGGGAGCAGAAGAAGATACTCTTACAGTAGGAATAGGAAGCATAATCAATGGAAAAATAGATATGGGAACAGGAGATGATACCCTTACAATAGAAACAGGAAGTGTTATCAATGGAACTCTTGATGGGGGTGTAGGAAATGATACTCTTAATTTTAATTCACCAGTAACAAGAGCTTCAAATAGTGGAGAAATAAATATTCTTCATAATATTTCAGGTTTTGAAAATATGAATATAAATACAAATGTAACTTTATTTGAAACAACTGTTGATAGTGATGGAAAAACAACAGGTTTAACAGTAACAGATGCAGGAAATATAACAATAGGAGCAAATGGAGTCCTTACTCTGAGAATAGATACACTAAAGACAGATAACTCAAGTGGAACAGATAAGATTACAGGTCATGCACTCTATGGAAATAATGGAGTAGTATCTTCA
>NZ_JAWDXO010000077.1 GCF_032477075.1 Fusobacterium sp.
TATCTCAAATTCTGTGTATGTTCTTCCATTATCTCTTTCAAAAGCTTCTGAACTTTTCCAAAATATCATTGGGTCTTCTTTAGCAAACATAGGCATATTGCAGTTTTCTTTATATACTAAATCTTCATATTTTTCTTTATTAGAAAAGTTTCCTTCACGATTAATATAATCATGGTGGTCTGGTGCAAATTTTCCTTCTCTTCTAACATAATCAAAGTGATCTATTGCAGAAGTATTATTCTTAGTACTATCTTTAACTTGAAATCTGTATATAGCCACTTCAACTCTCCTTAATTTTTCTTTCTTTTTTTCCTCATAAGACACCTACGGTAAGAAGCAATCAATTTTAACCTTTGGTTAAAGGGTGCAGGTACTCCTGCCACGTCGTTTCAGAGAAACGAGGATACGTGCGTCTACTAAAAACATCATGAGCAGGTTACTGCTCGTTTTTAGGTAGGCGACTCTTTTTTAATTTTAATTTTACTACACTATTGTATTTTTTTCAAGTATCTATAAAAAATAACTTGATTTTAATATTAGTTGTTGTATAATAATAATTACAATGGGTTTTATATTCTAAATGGGTTATATTTAGTCCATATATTGCCCATTGAGTTTTATAATAAAACCATCTATCATTTTTATCAATTTTAAACTATATTTCCGTATTAATCAAAAGAAAAATAAAATTTTTGTTTTATATTTTAAATAGAGTTTTTTTATAAAAAACATGTGTTCTATTTTAGGAAATAATGAAAGTAGAATTTTATTGCATATTGAATTTATTAAAAATTATTTAAAGAATAAAAAATTTAGATATGATAATCTATTTTTTATATACCTCTCGTTTTATTATTTACCTCTAAAAACTTTTTCATCTCTTTTTTCGAGTTTAGCTACACCTAGGAACATAAAATCTTTTAAATTCAATTTTATAAAGTTTTAAACTCTTCTAAAATTAAATTTATCTATTTCAATTCATGATATGGCTTTTAAAATCTATTTTGACTTTATTATTTACCTCTAAAAAGTTTTTTATAACTTTTTTCGAGTGTTTTATTGATTGAAAAACAAAAACGCTTTAAAATCAATTTTACAAAGTCAGAATACTTTTTCAAAAAATAAAAAAAGAGCTGACATTTGCTAGCTCTTTCATAAATGTGTGCTTACAGTTGCTTTGTACTTCTTTTATAGATATTTATAGAATATATATCTTTTGTAATTTCTATTTGTAGTTTATCTTTTGGTTCTAGAAATGTAACATACAAATCCAAAATTTTATTTAGAGGGATTTCTTCTAATTCTACAAACCAAATAAAATCATTTGTCATTACTGAATTTTTGGAACGCTTTATATGGTTGATAAGATTTTTATAATGTTTCCACTTATGTTTTGTGTCATATGGAATTAGCCTAACTGTATAAAGTATAATAATCACCTCCTACTAAAAGCTACCACCAAAAATATTATATCAAAAAATAGAAAAAAGAGCTAGTTTTCCCCCTAGCCCTTTTTACGTGAAGTTCTAATTTACATTACTTGTTGTTAAATAAATTATATCATAAATCATAAAATTTGTAAAAACTATTTATTAACTTTTTCTGCTAATGCTTTTCCTGGTTTAAATTTTACAACTTTTTTTGCAGGAATAGTCATTTTCAATTTCTTTGTATAAGTCTACAAATTCTTTTTTAGTCATTTATTGTTCCTCCCTGATAAGCTTATATGATATACTGAAATTATACTTTGTTAATCATAATACAGTCAATCTTTATTATTAAAAATATCTTAAATAAATTTAACAAAAAAAATAATAAAAAATTTTCTTATGAATCTTTAAAGATAATCTTTTATCTTTATATTCTTTAATATATTTAGGACTTCTGAAACTCCTAATTTTACTGGCTTAGAAAGGTGTAACTTGGTAGAAGATGTCACTTAACTTGGTAGTTAATGTCAGTTTACTTGGTAGAAGATGTCACTTAACTTGGTAGTTAATGTCAGTTTACTTGGTAGAAGATGTCACTTAACTTGGTAGTTAATGTCATATTCACAGAAAAGTATTTTTTGAAAATATATTTATTCCAAAATTGTCTAAAAATCTTAAATAAAAATAAGACTTAATATTTATTTGGTAGCTAATGTCATTTTTTTAGTAAAAGCGAAAAATTATTTTATAAATATATTTTCATTATCATTTAAAATATGAAAATACTGTAAACTTATTTTTTTATCATTTCATATCTTTAAAACTTGTTTTTATAAAAAATAAAAAAAGGATCTTGGTAATAAATGTCACTTAACTTGGTAATTAAAACTTTACTACTACCAAATAAAATGTTATAATTAAACCATCTAAAAGATAGAGGGTGTTAATAATGTCAAATATAGTAAAATATCATAACGATTTAAATAAAATTTCTTTTTCTAATTTTTCAGAAAAAGAGGTTAATTTATTTTTTTCCTTACTTTTTTTATCTAAAGAACAAGGGAAAGAAAAAATAGTTCTGAATTTTTCAGAATTAAGAGAGCTTTCTAATGGCGATATTCATAGTAAAAGATTTATAAAAGCATTAAATAATATAAATGAAAAGATGATAAAACTACATCAAAAAATTATAATAGGGAAAAAAACCTTCATTTTCACTCTTTTTAATTTATTTATTATTGATGAAGAAGAGAAAAAATTAACAGTCCAAATAAATGAAAATTTTTATTATATGTTAAATGATATAATAGGAAATTATACAAAATTTGATTTAATAGAATTTGTAAATTTAGATAGTACATATAGTAAATCTATGTTCAGATTATTAAAACAGTGGGAAACAGTAGCAGAGAAAGAATTTGAACTAGAAGAATTGAAGTATATACTTGGAACTCCCCCTAGTTATGATACAACTAACTTTAATAAATTTGTATTAAAACCAGTATTAAAAGAATTACCCCAATATTTTAAAGATTTAAAATTAGAAAAGAAAAAAACTGGTAGAAAAGTAACTCATTTAAAATTTACTTGGAAAATAAATAAAGAAAGAATGAAATATCTTAAAAATAGGGAAAAAGAGGTTGTTGAAATAGTAATATCAGAAGAACTTTCAGAAGTAATTGAAAAAGTAAAAAAGAATAGATTTATTGCACCATTTTTAAATAATAGAAACATAGAAGAATTACTAAATAACTTTGATGAAAAATCTCTTATAATTGGATTAAATTGTTGTAATAGAACAATAAAAAAAGAAATAACAAGTATAAATTACTTAATAAAAGCAATAGAAAGTGAATGTTTGAAAAAATCTACAGAGAAAAAAGTAATAATAGGATAGAAGACAATCCAATGACAAAAAAATTCTTTGCAATGGGCTATGAAATAGTACCAGATGAAGAAAAATATGGGGAAATGGAACCACTTGATGAAAAGACTGAAAAAGAATTAGAAAGAATAAATAAAATGACAAGAGAAGAGTTAATTGAAGAATTTACAAGAGGCAAAAGCCCTGAAATAGAAAATAAGAAAAATGAGGTAGGAGAAAAATTATTGTTAGCATATAAAATGCGAGATAAAATTAAAGATAAGAAAAGTACAACATATTTAGCAAATGAGCTTTTTATTCTTGAACTCCATGAAGAATTAGATGAATTACAAGCTAAAGCAGAAGAATTTAAGAAAAAACAAATAAAATAATTATGAATTAAGACAACCTAGAGGTTGTCTTTTTTTTGAAAACCAATCCAGCCTTGACCTCCTGTAAATTTTTATTAGGATAATAACAATAAATAAAAAACTAAGTAACACATGTGTTACTTAGTTTAAATAAAAAATAAAAAAATTCGGTGTTGACACATAACATTAAATAAAGTATAATAAAGTATAAATAAAAAAAGAGGCAACCAATATGATATACCCCTATCTCGCAAATAGATTATATCATATTTTGCCTATAAAAACAAGGAGGATAAATATGGTATTACATTATAATGAAGATGGAAGTATTAAGATAACAATGAAGTTTAAAGGGAAAATAATAGAAGCAACATTTCCTGATAAAAAAGCATATGAAAACTTTTTATCAATAATTTATTAAAACTAAGTAACACATGTGTTACTTAGTTAAATGAAAGGAAAAATATGGAAAAAAAATTAAATATCAGTTTAGCATTAAAAAAAGATGGAAGGATCAGCCAAGCAAGAATATCTTTATCTTCTGATGTTATTGAGCATTTAAAAATAACTGAAAATGAAAGGAAAATAAAGATAATTTATGAAAAAGAAAAGATACAAATACAGAAGATCGAAACAAAAAGTGAGTTTGAAGAAATAATTGTAAAAGAAGAAAATAAATTAAAGAAATTTCAAACCTCTAAAAATTTAGCACTTGAAGGAAGTGGAGATAAAGGAACTGGAAAAACATATTATAATTGGAAATTATTTATTCCACTTCCAATTATAAATGATTGGAAAATAACAAAAGAAAATAGAGAAGTAATTTTATCTAAAGAAATTGACAACAAAATCATAATTAAACAATATGATACTAGGGAGAAAGATATGGAAAAAAAAGAAAATCAAATTTCATTAGACACAAAAAATAAAGTAGAAATAAAAAATGGAATAATTTTTGATGTTAAAAATAATAAAGGGGGAGTAGGAAAAACTGAAATTGCTAAAGAATTAGGACATGGTTTTTCTTTATTAGGGAATAAAGTATTAATAATTTCTACAGACGCCCAAAATAATATTATAGATGATTTATATCCAGAAGAATTTATTGTAAAAAAGGGATTAAAGGAAGATGTATTTTATGGAACTGGAGAAATGTTAAGATTAAGAGAAAATCTTTACTATATGCCTTTAAAAGAATATAAATTTTCAGATAAATTCTTGAAAGCTATTCCAGAATATTTAGATAAAAAAAGAAAAGAATTTGATGTGATAATTATAGATTCTCCACCTTTATTAGAAGTGGATAAAGTTTTTGTAGAATGTGCAGATAAAATCATAATACCTACTTTTTGTGACAGAAAAACAATAAAAGGAGTTTTGAATTTAATTAATTCAGATAAAACTGTTTTGGAAAAAATTAATGCAATAGTAATAAACAGATATGAAGACACAAAAGTTCAAAAAGAATGGAAAAATGCGTTGTTAGAAGCTTTGAATGGAACTAAAATATTGTGTAGTACAATTCCTAAATTATCATTTATAGAACAGATGATTAATAATCAAAAGACAATATGGGAATATTCAAACCAACAAGCTTTAGAAATACAAAAAACATATACAGAATTATTATTTAATTTGATGAAATAAAAGGAGAAAATAATGGCAAAAATAAATCCAGCAGAAATGTTAAAAGAACAAATGGCAACTTTAGCAGAGAAAGAAAAAGAAAAAGAGGAAGAAAAATTAAAAGAACATGAAGCTAAAATTTTAGCAAATATTCCAATTATAGAAAATAAAAAAGAAATAAATATTGTTAAAGAAGATGTTCCATATTTAGAAATCATAGATGAAATAGCAGAAGATGAAGAAACACAAAATTATTTAAAAGATAATTCTTTAAAACTTTTAAATATAACAGCCAATGCAAGTATAGAATTAGGAAAAATATATGAAGAGGTAGCAGAATTTTTATCAAAAAAAGGAAATTCAGAAGGAATTTATGTTAAATGGCTGGAAGCTAATGGAATTAATAAAATGACAGCTTTACGTCATAGGAAAAAATATAGATTATATGTGGAAGTAAAAGAAGAATATAGAAAAACAGTTATTCTTTTACCAACAAGAGCAATTGAAAACATTTTTAAAGATGAAGAAGAAAAGAAAATTGTGATAGAATATATAAATAAAGGTAGTTCTGTTGAAGAGATTAAAAATTTGTTAGAAGGAAAGCAAATAGAAAATGCGGAAAATAAAAAAATAAATTTTGAAATTGATGATGTAGGAAATATGACAGAAAAGGCTCAAGTAATTTTTACAGAATTCAATCAAAGGATAGAAAGATTACCAGATGATAAGAAGAAAAAAGTAAATGATTTATTAATAAGAATAGAAAAAATTTTAATGACTGAAGAATAAAACTAAGTAACACATGTGTTACTTAGTTTATAATAAAAAAGGAGCAGCCATGACAGAAATAGAAAAAAGAAGAAAAGAAGTAGAAAAAGCTAAAATTTTATCAAGAGTAGACGGAACAGGAGAACTAAACACAGAAACAGCTCAATGGTTTGAAGATTATGCTGAAGGAAAAATATCGTATGAAGAACTAGGAGAAAGAATAAAAAAGCAACTTCTTAATTTAGCAAAATGAATAATAAAAAAGGGGAATATTCATGAAATATTTTGATCCATATTTAAATGAAAATGGAGTTCTTAAAAATAAATT
>NZ_JAWDXO010000078.1 GCF_032477075.1 Fusobacterium sp.
TTAAATTTCTTCTCCACATCTTTTAAGAAGTCTTTCCCATTTTAAATCTACATCTTTTTGTATTCTATCTATGATATGTCTGTTTTCTGGTTTGAATAGATGTTTGAACCTTCCCTGTTTTTTAAGAAATTCTTCTACTGGTAATTTTACTTTTGGTCTGTAGCTTAATTTCCATTCTCCATCTATTACTTCAAATAATGGCCAGTAACATGTTTCTACTGCCAGTTTGCACATTTCCATCAGATCTTCTCCCTCATATCTCCATCCTCTTGGGCATGGTGCCAATATATTAAGGAATGCTGCTCCTTCTGTATAGATTGCTTTTTCTGCTTTTTCATGAAGGTCTTTGAAGTTCCCTAAGAATGTTGTCTGCGCCACATATGCCACATTATGAGCTGATATTACATCTGTAAGATCTTTTCTTCCCTGTGGTTTTCCTGCACTTTCTTTTCCTACAGGTGTTGTTGTTGTATCTGCTCCTATAGGTGTTGCTGATGATCTTTGAATACCTGTATTCATATATGCTTCATTGTCATAGCATACATAAACCATGTCATGTCCTCTTTCCATTGCTCCTGATAGTGATTGGAATCCTATATCATAAGTTCCTCCATCTCCTCCAAAAGCTATGAATTTATATGATTCATCTATTTTTCCTTTTTTCTTCAGTACTTTATATGCAGTTTGAGCTCCACTTATTGTTGCTGCTGCATTTTCAAATGCTGAGTGAATGAATGAATCTTTCCATGCTGTATATGGATATAGGAAAGTTGATACTTCAAGACAGCTTGTTGCACTGCATATTACAGCTTCATCTTCCTCTTTTAATGCTCTCAATACTCCTCTTACTGCTACTGGTGCTCCACATCCTGCGCACATTCTGTGTCCTCCAGTAAGTCTTTCAGGTTTTTCCATTTCTTTTTTGAAATTATATGCCATATTCCTTTCCTCCTACCCTCTTACACCAAAATGTCTATATGTGTCTTTAACTTCCTGATCTTTTTCAGCCAGCAGAGTATTAAAGATCTCTTTTATATGATTAACAGTAATATCTCTTCCACCAAGTCCATATACATAGTTGATCATTTTTGGTCTTGGAGTGCAGTCATAAAGTGCAGATCTTACCTCAGCAAATACAGGTCCTCCAGCTGCCGAGAATCCTTCACATTTATCCATTACTGCTACCATTTTTATATTTTTCAGCGCCTGTGCTATTTCTTTCATAGGAAATGGTCTGAATACTCTGATTTTTAAAAGTCCTACTTTTTTACCTTCTTTTCTCATTTCATCTATTGCTGCTTTAGCTGTTCCAGCAGTTGAGTTGATAACTACTATTGCAACTTCAGCATCATCCAGTTTATATTCTTCAAATAAACCATATTTTCTACCTGTAAGTTTTTCATATTCTGCTGCTACTTCAAGAATAACCTTCTTGGCATTCATCATAGCATGAGCTTGATTTACTTTATGTTCCATATAGTAAGAAACTATATCATAAGGTCCTACTGCTGTAGGTCTTTTAGCATTTAAAAGATAATCTTCTGGTTTATATTCTCCAACAAAAGCTTTAGCTTTATCATCTTCTAATAATTCTATATTTTCAACAGCATGACTTGTTATGAATCCATCTTGACATACCATTACAGGAAGCTGAACATCTGGATGTTCTCCTATTCTGTTAGCTTGAAGCATATTGTCATAAGCTTCCTGATTTGTTTCACTGTATAACTGAATCCAGCCAGTATCTCTTGCGCCCATAGAATCACTATGATCTGCATTGATATTAATAGGTCCAGTAAGAGCTCTGTTGACACATGCTAAAGTTACAGGAAGTCTTGCAGAAGATACAACATAAAGCATTTCCCACATCAATGCAAGTCCACATGAAGAAGTAGCTGTCATAGTTCTTGCTCCTGCTGCCTGTGATCCCATTGCAGCTGACATAGCGCTGTGCTCTGATTCCACTGGAATAAATTCACTGTCTACTGACCCATCAGCAACATATTGAGAGAAATATTGTGGTATTTCTGTCGATGGAGTGATTGGAAAAGCAGGTACTACATCTGGATTTATTTGTCTCATTGCTATTGCAATAGCTTCATTTCCTGACATTCTTTCTCTTATACTCATTAATTCTACCTCCGAACTACTCTTTTATCAATTCTATTGCTTTAAATGGACATGCTTTTACACAGATTCCACATCCTTTGCAATGATCCATATCAAACTCTAATCTTTTTCCATCCTTTACAGGTATAGCTGAATCTGGGCAGCAAGGAACACATAAAAGACAGTCAATACATTTATCTCTCAAAAGTACTGGTTTCATAGATCTCCAATCTCCAGTTCTAAAGTGCTGAGCACTTCCAGCCTCATAAACTACTCCACCAGGAGTTATATCTTTCCAGCTAATATCTTCAGTAATTAGTACACCAGCTTTATTTTTCATTATTCTTTCACCTCATTCATAGAACGTACTAATGCTGCCATATTTCCTTTTAGTACTTCTGGTTTACTTGCAAATTTATGCGCAAAAGAGTTTTCCATTGCTTCAAGGAAAGCTTTTTCTTCCATTACTCCACTAACTTTTACTACTGCTCCAAGCATAGGAGTGTTAGGGAAGTTTTTACCAAGAGTTTCCTCAGAAATAGTTCTTGCATCACAAGTACAAACTCTTCCTTTATATCCTTTTAAAAGAGCTTTAAATTCAGAAGCAGGTTTAGAACTATTGATAATAATAGCTCCATCCTCTTTAAGACCTTTAGTAACATCTACACTTTCAATAAGAGTTTCATCAACCACCACAACAAAATCAGGTTCATAAATATTAGAGTGAACAGTAACTCTATTCTTAGAGATACGATTGTAGGCAGTGATAGGAGCTCCCATTCTTTCAGGTCCATATTCAGGAAAACCTTGAACAAACATTCCACCACTGAATGCTGCATCTGCTAAAAGTAAAGAAGCTGTTTTGGCTCCTTG
>NZ_JAWDXO010000079.1 GCF_032477075.1 Fusobacterium sp.
TGTTTTGTTTTTACCTGTACCATTATGTGAATCTCTTTCTATTGCATAAGTTCCCTTTAGATCAAAGAGCATTCCACTTTCAAGTTCCAGAGCATATTTGGTATTTAATCCTATGCTATGCTCATTCTTGTGAGCAACCAATATATCAAAGTCGCTTCCACCTTTAAATCTTCCTGTGATATTTTCTTCATCTGCTCCACTTAATATTCTTGTATAGCTTACTCCTGCTGTCAGTGTACTCTTTCCTTTTTCATGTGGTATTACTTTTTTAAGGTCTACTCCCACTTTAGCTGTTGTATAATCAAATGATTTTGAATCTGTTTCTATTGTTAGAGTTTTATTCCCTTCATCTGCTCCATCTTGTTTGATATATGTATATGACAATGTTCCATATGGTTCTAAAAATAGATTGTCTCCTATTGGATTAGAATATCTTCCATTCAAATAGATATCATAACTAATATCATTATAGTTATCTGAATATTTCATTACTGCTTTTGTTTCGTCAGAAGCTACCTTGTTTACTGCCAATCTGTCTGTATCATAATCTCCATACTGGAATCCCATTCCTGCTGTTACTTTTAGATTACCAACATACTTCTTAGCATATGCTCCCATATACAGCGCATCTCCATCTACTTTTGAATCATTAGACAAATCAGATTTAAGCTTGTTTCCTCCTATTACCACTCCTTATTTGTTTCAGGTCTGAAAATATTTTCTGTAACTATATCTCTGAACATTCCCACTGATTTTCTTGATAATTCACTTGAATATGAGTATGGATTTCCTGCATAAATATCGTTTAAATATCCTAAGAATAATGACAATTTTTCATTATTATCTACATTAAAATTTTCCAATCCATCTACTTCCAGTGAAAGTATTCCGTGATATATTTTATTGAGCTGCTCATATTTAAGTATTTCGGGAATATTCCATCTGGCAGCAATCTTTACTTCATTTATACCTATTCTTTCAACAGAATGAAATAATGATGTAGTACCAAAAGTTACATCTCTTTGAGGCGATTCCTCATGTTCTGTAGTTAAACTGTTATCTAATTCAGTTTTTCCAAAGCTTATTATCTCATCTATTCCTGCACCATTAAGAGCAAGTAACAGTTTTCCTCCTGTTGAAGATATCATTCCATCATTTCCATAAAATGCATGACCTATAATCTTATCTGTTCCACTTAAATTATCTGTATTAGTTGAATCTATTCTCAGAGTGAGTACTCCACCTGCTCCTATTGTTATATTTTCTGCTCCTGTTACTTTTAAAGCTGTTGACTTCCCATCACTTCCAACAGTTGTTTCAAATAGAGTAACATTTGTATTTATATTCATATTTTCAAAACCAGAAATATTATGGAGAATATTTATTTCATTTCCTGTGTTTGCTCTTGTATTTGAAGATATTCCAAAATTTAAAGCGTCTTCATCATCACCTCCATCAAGAGTTCCATTAATTATTGTTCCATTGTCTATTGTAAGAGTATCAGCTCCTCCTCCCATATTTATATTTCCATTGATTACAGTATTTTGAGATGTTTCTCCAGATTGAAGTATTAATATATCCCCATTATCACTTCCCAATATAGCATTACTTGTTCCATCTATTCCACCATTTACTGATGTTCCTGATAATGCAAGTCTTCCACCAGCTGTATCAAATTTTACTGCTGCACCATAGGCATTGATTATTGAATTATTAAGGTTATTATCTCCTATTGATACAAGAAGTGTATCTGTTATTCCATTTAGAATATATTTTTTATTTGAAGAAATATCTGTTATTTGAGGACTGCCAGCAAAATTATTATACAATAAAGTTCCATCTTTTAATTCTAAACTTTCAGTCCCTGTTATATTATCTTTATCAGCTCCTGTTGCTTTTGCATTTATTATTAAATATCCACTTGCTTCAGTTGATGTTCCAAATTTATTATAATCATTTACTTCTGCTTTATAATTTCCACTAAGTGCTTTAAATATTAATCCTTTATTTAATATTTCATTTTCATTTGGAGTGGTATCAACAACTGTCAAACCATCAACTACAGATTCTCCGTCATTTCCATTTGCAAGTATTCCATAATTATATGCTGAAGTTACAGTTCCATTATTAGCTTTATATACAGCATTAGTATCTCCATAAATAACTCCAGTATTTGTCAAAATACTTATTTCTCCACTAGTATTATAAATTCCAGCACCTGAACTACTTCCTGTTCCATTTATTAAACCGCTGTTTATTAAAGTTGTTATTGTACTTCCGTTATCATTATAAATTCCAGCACCTGAACTATTTCCTGTTGCATTTACTAAACCATTATTTGTTAACCCTGCTATAATACCAATATTAAAAATTCCAAAGCTATTATTACTTCCTGTTCCTGCTATTGAACTATTATTTGTAAAATTCAATCCACTTAGGTTTCCACTTAATCTAAATCCATAACTTATATCAGTTCCTAGATAATTTCCATTATCTGCACTTGATGATAATATCATATTATTTTCATAAGTTTTTGTACCTGGATTCCAAATATTTACATGACTATATGGATTTTCATTTTTCCAAACTCCATCTGTTCCATCATTATCAGTAGTTACTGTTGTATTAAATTCTATTCCATCATTATTTTCTCTTATCCATAGATATTCATCTTTTCCCATTACTGCTGTACAAGATAAAAGAAGCCCTATAACTGCCCCTATTGTTATATTTCTTCCTCTTTTTTTGTTCCCTCTTTTTATTGCTTTTATAATCTTCTCTATCATACTCTTCTCCCCTTTTATTTTTTAATTCCCTTAATTGTATTTTTATAGCTCATTTACAAGATGTTCTTGTTTATACAATAAGGCGAACTTTAAATACCTGAGAGTTCCTATTTTTAGAAGGTTTATATTTTTAATACAACTGTTTTTCAAAAATAAAATTACTTGATTTTTATAATTTCAAAGGTTATAATAGAAAATAAAAGAAGTTCGCCTTATTGTATAAAAGAGAACCTTATTTTTTTATTTTGTTCTGAGAGCTCTTAAATCTTAGAATTTTTCATTCAAAAAATTATTAAAATTATTCCATTCTGTCTCCA
>NZ_JAWDXO010000080.1 GCF_032477075.1 Fusobacterium sp.
CTTATAAATAGAGTAGGAATAAGGACAACAATCATAGTTGATAAGGACATAATCTTAGAGAAATATAATAAACAAATTAAATATCTAAATGAAAACTAAGAAGAAAGGATTAGATATGAAACAAACTAACCAAAAAGATGTTGTAATTCATCAAAATAAGCTTTCATATGGAAAATTTGAAGAGTTTGAATTAAGAGAGCTGAAATTACTTTTAAAATTTATAGCTGAATATTCAAGAACTTCTGAAAATAAACTATTTTTAGAAGCTAGAGAAATAAAGAGATTTATAAATATGGATAGAAAAAGCTATTCAGAATTTGAAACTTTAGTAAGAAAGCTAGGGAAAAGAGAGGTTTTAATCAAAGATCCAACAAAGAATAGATATGTAGTTTACCATATTTTTTCAAGGTTAGACTTTGATTTGGATAATAAAACAGTTGAACTAAGTTATGCACCAGATTTTATCCCATTAATTACTAATTTGGAAAAGAATTTCTGTAAGTATGATTTAGAAAATATTGAAAATCTTAAAAGTAAGTATTCTTTAATGTTCTACATAAGGGCTAAAGCAGAGATGTTTAAGGGGAAGTTTTATATGTCTGTTGAAGAACTAGGAAATTTATATGGGAAGAAATACACAAAATATATTGAGAATTTAGATAAAAAAGTAGTTATTCCAATGTTAAAAGAAATAAATGAACATACAGATATATTAATTTCTTCTGAAAAGGAATATGAACCTCAAGAAAGAGGAAGAAGTAAGGTTAAAGGTTATTTATTTAGGGTAGAAAAGAAAAAATTATTGATATCTTCTGAAATAGAGAAGGCAGTAGAAAAAGTTAAGAAAAATATCTATATATTAAAATCTAAGATACTTAATGAAGAAACTATTCAAATGTTGTTAAATGAATTTGGAGAAATAAGATTAATAGCAGGACTTAATTATGCTTACAAAACTATAAACAAGGATTTTAATACTTTGGAATATCTCAAGAAAGTTATTTATCAAAATGAAGAACTAGAAACAGATGATTTAGAAACTATAGTTTTGGAAGAAAAAAATAATAAAGATGATGAACAAATTTTAACCAGTAGTGATGAAGTTTTAGAAATAGAAGATGAAATATTAATTTATGCAGTAGAGAAGCTAGGAGTTCAAAGAAGATTTTTAGAAGGAATGAAGAGGAATAATCCTATGCTTTATAAACTAACATTACTGGAATATGAAAAAGATATGAAACATTAAATAGTTTTGAGAAGCTGTAAAACTTTGTTTAAGAGTTTTTTTATTTCAAATGTAAATTGTATCGAAAAAATGCAAATTGATAGCTTAAATTTAATTTTACAAAGCGACAGCTATATTTAAAAGCTAATTGAGTAAGTTAGTTTTAAGAAAATGGGTATTTTATGTATTTTGCTTAGTTTAAATTTTTTAGAAAACTCAAAAAAATCTCTTAAAAGAAAATCAAGAAAAAAATCATTTTTTCCCTTTTTAAAAAGAATCTTTTTAACTTAATTTAATTATTAAAACATATTAGAGCATATCTAAAAAATAGAAATAAAGGATTTTATAAAACTATTAAACAGTACCAAAAGGTGCAAAATAGAATCTTTTTCAGTACTAAAAGGGGGAATAAACAGTACCAAAAAGTGCAAAATGAAATATTAAGCAGTACTAAAAAGTGCAAAATGCAATCTTTTTCAGTACCAAAAAGTGCATGGAAAATTTTGTAAAAAAATAAGTGGAAAATTTCCTGTTTCCATACTTTATAAAAGTTAAATTTAAAGAATGTAAAAAATAAAATGTACATATACAGTAATAAAAGGGAAAAATGACTTTTCAGTACCAAAAGGTGCATAAAAAATTTTAATCACTATCTAAAACTATAAAAAGATATTTCTAAAATATTAGAAAGATTAAATATTTTTGATTTATAGAAATAGTATAAGTTAAAAATTAAAGAAAATCTAAAAGATATATGTATATGAACAATAATAAAAAAACAAAGGAGGAACAGATGAAACAAAAAATTAAAGTTTTTATGACTATAGCATTTTTACTTGGAATATCTGCAACATCATTTGCAGCGTTTGGAAGTTCAAAAACAACAAACAGCTATGAAACTAGAAGATGTAAGACAGACTTTAGAGGCTATTCAACAGACACAACAACAGGTTCAAATGGTTAAAAATGATGCGCTGAACCTAAATAAGTGGGCTGGGTCAATGTTGTCACAAAATCTAGGAATATCAAAGCAAGATTTAGATAATCTTATAGCAATAAAAAATTCTACTCAAAGTATCATAAATGATTCAAAAAACTTTGATACTAATTACAAGCAGTTGTTTAAAGATAACTATAACAATATGACATGGGAGAATTTACAATTAGAAGATAAAAGGATAACAGAAGAACATGCAAATCTTTTAAAACAAGGGTTAAAAATAGCAACAAGAGATCAGGAAGCTATAACAAGGGCTAAAGAATTACAATCTCTTATGGGACAGTCATTAGCTCCATCAGGATCTTTACAGGCACAACAGACAGGAAATCAAATAGCTTTAAATTCTGCCACTTCTCTAAATAACTTAGAGCAAAATACTATGGAACTTATTAGATTAGAAGCTATTAAGCAACAAAATGAAATTCAGAGAAAAAAAATAGATGAACAAATCAAAATTGAAATAATGAAAAAACCAAAAGCCGTAAAAAATCCTGTTAAGTTTTAGGAGGAAAAATGGATTTAAACATCTTATTAAATATATTTGAAGTTGCATTTAAAAAAGCAACATTAAATTTAACTCCAATTGCAATAGGTCTTTTAAGTACATTTGTAGCCTTTCAAATTGTATTTACACTTTGGAAAAAACCTACATCAATGCCATTTGCAGATATCTTTGATGTTTTAGTAAAATATTGGATTTTTTATTCTTTCATAGTGAATTACACAGAACTTGCAGGTAAAGTAAAAGATACTTTCATATTCTTTGGAATGAAGGGTGCTGGAGCTCCAGGAAATGCTAAATTTGATCCAAATTATTTATTTAGTAGAGGATTTGACATATTAGATTTGATTTTTAATCAATTTTCTATTTCAAGTCCTTTGGTAACATTAGGATATGCTGTTTTGTGGGTTTTGGGATTGATAATTGTTGCATTTTTAGCATTAAATGTTTTTGTTTTACTACTAGAATTTATGGCACTTGCTTACTTATCAGTAATACTTGTTCCTTTTCTAATATTTGAAAAAACTGAATTTATAGGAGCTAAAGTATTTCAGGTTTTAGTTTCACAATCTGTTCAATTAATGGTTATAGTTTTTTTAATAGAATTAACTTTTGGACAGTTAGATAAAACAGTGAATATAGATAGTGTATTTACTGCTGCTACTACAATTTTGGGATTATTAGGATTAACATTCCTATCATGGAAAGCACCAGGACTGGCAGGAGGAATTCTTAATGGAGCACCTTCTCTTACTTGGGGAAAAGCATGGGAAGATATTAAAAATACTGGTAGAAGTGCAAAATCAACAGCAAAAGGGGCAATAAGTGCTGGAAAAGTAGCAGTTAAAACTCCAGGTGCAATTAAAGATGGAGCTAAAGCTGGTTATAGTAAAGGGAAAACTGCTGTTAGTAAGGCAGCTAACTTCTTTAAGGGGAAATAGATGAATAATAAAAAAGAATTGTTAAAAAGAAAAAAGATAGGAAAGTTTATGCTTATATTCTTTTTTTTACTTTCTTCTATCACTACTCAATATTTTGCTTATTCCCTAAAATACCATCAAGCTTTAGGAAAACCTTTATTTTCTATTCAGAAGGTAAAGGTTTATCCTCCATATAAAGTATATATCTGGGGAAAAAAGTATTTTTAATGGGAGTTATGGTAGTAAGTAAAAAGAAAACTCTTGATAGTCATGGAAGTGCCGAATGGGCTACTTTGGAAGAGATAAAAGAAATGAATTTATACAATGAAGCTGGAGCAGTTCTAGGGAAAGATAGTAAAAACAGAATACTTAGAACACTTGGAGTGGAGCATATTCTTATGGCAGCCCCTACAAGAGGGGGAAAAGGTATTAATACTGTTACTCCTACTTGTCTTGATTGGACTGACAGTATGATAATAAATGATATTAAAGGGGAATTGTGGGGACTAACAGCTGGGTATAGGAAAAATATTCTTGGACAGAAAGTTATTCATTTTAATCCTATAGATACAGAAGGAATATCTTGTTCATATAATCCTTTAGATTTTATAAAAAAGGGAACAGCTAAAGAAATGCAGGATATAGAAGTAATTGTTAAAACATTACTAGATTCTGATGGAAAAGGAGAATCAGATCACTGGGTTGGATCTGCTATGAACTTTTTAACTGGAGTAATATTTCATCTTATTTATGCAAAGGAAAATGCAAATTTAGGAGATGTAATAGATTTCTTAACAGATTCAGAAATGCCTTTAATTAATAGAATAGCAGATATTATGGGATTTCCACACCCTGAGGAAGAAGAACCTTCAAGTGAACCTTTTAATCATCTTTGGAATATTGAAAATAAAAATCTTTTTAAAGAAATTTATGGAAAAGAAGGAAGTTTGCACCCAAATGTAGCAAGTGAATTTAGTACAGTCTTTGCATTACCTGATAAAGAAAGAGGAAGTGTAATTTCTTCAGCTACAAGATTAATGAAGATATTCCTAGATCCTCTTTTAAGAAAACATATATCAAAATCTGATTTTACAGTACAAGATATTATGAATACAAAGACAACATTGTATTTAGTAACCCCACCTGAAGCGATAGATAGAACACGTCCACTTCTAAGATTAATAATTACACAGGCAGTATATGGATTAACTAAGCCTATGAAATTTGATAATAAACAATCTACACTTATGGAAAAAATATTGAAACCTTTTAAAGATTTAAAGAAGAAAATGAAAAGCTATTTCTTTACAGAACCTAAAAAGAACAGAATTTTATTTCTAATAGATGAATTTCCAAGCTTGGGGAAGTTGGAACTTGTGGAAAGCTCTATGTCATACATAGCAGGATATGGATTAAAAATGCTTCTTATTACACAATCAATGAAGCAGCTTAAAAAAATCTATGGGAAAGATAACTTTATTCTTGCAAACTGTAGTATACAACTATATTTAACTCCAAATGAAATAGATGACGCAGAAGATATATCTAAAGCTTTGGATAATAAAACTATTTTAAGTGTGAGTGTAAGTAAAAAGGGATTTGATTTATTTCCAAGCAAGACTATAAGTGAAACAGGAAGAAGACTTATGACAGCAGGAGAGGTAAGAATTCTACCATTTGAAAATATAATTATCTTTGTAAGTGGACAGAAGCCAATTTATGGAAATAAGCTTATGTACTATAAAGAAAAAAGATATAATGAAAGACTTTTACCTACTCCACAAATTACAGATACTTTTAGAAAAGAAGAAATAAAAGAAAAAAGTCCTGTAAAGAAG
>NZ_JAWDXO010000081.1 GCF_032477075.1 Fusobacterium sp.
AGCATTTTTACTTGGAATATCTGCAACATCATTTGCAGCGTTTGGAAGTTCTAAAAGCAATCCAATGAAAAAGATTTTACGAGTTATAGAGAGAATGGAGAAACAACAAACAGCTATGAAACTGGAAGATGTAAGACAAACTTTAGAAGCTATTCAACAGACACAGCAACAGGTACAAATGGTTAAAAATGACGCATTGAACCTTAATAAGTGGGCTGGATCAATGCTTTCACAAAATCTAGGAATATCAAAGCAAGATTTAGATAATCTTGTAGCAATAAAAAATTCTACTCAAAGTATCATAAATGATTCAAAAAACTTTGATACTAACTACAAGCAGTTGTTTAAAGATAACTATAACAATATGACATGGGAAAATTTACAGTTAGAAGATAAAAGAATAACAGAAGAACATGCAAATCTTTTAAAGCAAGGGTTGAAGATAGCAACAAGAGATCAGGAAGCTATAACAAGGGCTAAAGAATTGCAATCTCTTATGGGACAGTCATTAGCTCCATCAGGATCTCTACAGGCACAACAGACAGGAAATCAAATAGCAATGAATTCGGCTACATCTTTAAATAATTTGGAACAGATAAATATGGAACTGGTTAGATTAGAAGCTATTAAACAGCAAAATGAAATTCAGAGAATAAAAATAGCTGAACAAATAAAAATAGAATCAATGCAAAAACCAAAAGCAGTAAAAAATCCTGTTAAATTTTAGGAGGAAAAATGGATTTAAATATCTTATTAAATATATTTGAAGTTGCATTTAAAAAAGCAACATTAAATTTAACTCCAATTGCAATTGGTCTTTTAAGCACATTTGTAGCCTTTCAAATTGTATTTACACTTTGGAAAAAACCTACATCAATGCCTTTTGCAGATATCTTTGATATTTTAGTAAAATATTGGATTTTTTATTCCTTTATAGTTAATTATACAGAACTTGCAGGTAAAGTAAAAGATACATTTATCTTTTTTGGAATGAAAGGAGCTGGAACTTCAGGAAGTCCAAGTTTTGATCCAGGATATTTATTTAGTAGAGGATTTGATATATTAGATATAATTTATAAAAAGTTCTCTATAACTGAACCTATAGCAACACTTGGATATGCTTTTTTATGGCTTTTAGGATTGATAATTGTTGCATTTTTAGCATTAAATGTTTTTGTTTTACTATTAGAATTTATGGCACTTGCTTACTTATCAGTGATACTTGTTCCTTTTTTAATATTTGAAAAAACTGAATTTATAGGAGCTAAAGTATTTCAAGTATTAGTTTCACAATCTGTTCAGCTAATGGTTATAGTTTTTTTAATAGAATTAACTTTTGGGCAGTTGGACAAAGCAGTGGATATAAAAAATGTATATACAGCTGCTACCACAATACTTGGAATATTTGGTTTAACATATTTATCATGGAAAGCACCAGGATTAGCAGGAGGAATTCTTAATGGAGCACCTTCTCTTACTTGGGGAAAAGCATGGGAAGATATTAAAAGTACTGGTAGAAGTGCAAAATCAACAGCAAAAGGTGCAATAAAAGCTGGAAAAGTAGCAGTTAAAACTCCAGGTGCAATTAAAGATGGAGCTAAAGCTGGTTATAGTAAAGGGAAAACTGCTGTTAGTAAGGCAGCTAACTTTTTTAAGGGGAAATAGATGAATAATAAAAAAGAATTGTTAAAAAGAAAAAAGATTGGAAAGTTTATGCTTATATTCTTCTTTTTACTTTCTTCTGTTGCTACCCAATATTTTGCTTACTCCCTAAAATACCATCAAGCTTTAGGAAAACCTTTATTTTCTATTCAGAAGGTAAAGGTTTATCCTCCATATAAAGTATATATCTGGGGAAAAAAGTATCTTTAGCTTTTTTAATGGGAGTAATGATAACCAACAAAAAGAAGACTCTTGATAGTCATGGAAGTGCCGAATGGGCTACCTTGGAAGAGATAAAAGAAATGAATATATACAATGAAGCTGGAGCAGTTCTGGGTAAAGATAAGAAAAATAGAATACTTAGAACACTTGGAGTAGAACATATTCTTATGGCAGCCCCTACAAGAGGGGGAAAAGGTATCAATACTGTTACTCCAACTTGTCTTGATTGGACTGACAGTATGATAATAAATGATATTAAAGGGGAATTGTGGGGACAATCAGCAGGATATAGAAAAAATGTTTTAGGGCAGAAAGTTATTCATTTTAACCCTATAGATACAGAGGGAATTTCTTGTTCTTACAATCCTTTAGACTTTATTAAAAAAGGAACATTTAAAGAAATGCAAGATGTACAAGTTATAGTACAAACTCTTGTTGATACAGAAGGAAAAGGAGAATCAGATCACTGGATATCTTCAGCAATAAACTTTCTTACTGGAATAATATTTCATGTTAAATATGCGAAAGAAAATGCAAGTTTAAGTGATGTGGTAGATTTTTTAACGGATTCGGAAATGCCTTTAATCTTTAGAATAGCAGATATTATGGGATTTCCACGCCCTGGGGAAGAACAACCTTCAAGTGAACCTTTTAATCATCTTAAAAATGAAGAAAATAAGAATTTGTTTAAGGAAATCTATGGAAAGGAAGGAACAGTCCACCCAGTAGTAGCAAGTGAATTTACTACAATATTTGAAACTCCTGATAAAGAGAGAGGAAGTATCATATCTACAGCTACACAGAAGATGAAGATATTTATGGATCCACTTATAAGAAAACACATATCAAAATCTGATTTTACAGTACAGGATATTATGGATACAAGAACATCATTGTATTTAGTAACTCCACCTGAAGCATTAGATAGAACACGTCCACTTTTAAGATTAATAATCACTCAAGCTATATATGGACTTACTAAAACTATGAAATTTGATAATAAGCAACCTACATTTATGGAAAAACTATTAAAGCCTTTCAAAGATTTAAAGAAAAAAATGAAAAGTTACTTCTACATAGAGCCTAAAAAGAATAGAATTCTATTTTTGATAGATGAATTTCCAAGCTTGGGAAAGTTGGAACTTGTTGAAAAATCTATGTCATATATAGCAGGATATGGACTAAAAATGCTTCTTATTACACAATCAATGAAGCAGTTAAAGAAGATTTATGGAAAAGATAACTTTATTCTTGCAAACTGTAGTATACAGCTATATTTAACTCCAAATGAAATAGAAGACGCAGAAGATATATCCAAGACTTTGGATAATAAAACTATTTTAAGTGTGAGTGTAAGCAAAAAGGGATTTGATTTATTTCCAAACAAGACTATAAGTGAAACAGGAAGAAGACTTATGACAGCAGGAGAGGTAAGAATTCTGCCATTTGAAAATATAATTATCTTTGTAAGTGGACAGAAGCCAATTTATGGAAACAAGCTTATGTATTATAAAGAAAAAAGATATAATGAAAGACTTTTACCTACTCCACAAATTACAGATACTTTTAGAAAAGAAGAAATAAAAGAAAAAAGTCCTGTAAAGAAG
>NZ_JAWDXO010000082.1 GCF_032477075.1 Fusobacterium sp.
TAACTCCTGTATTTGTTAAAGTCCCTATTTCACCATTATTAAAAATTCCATAACCAATACTGCTTCCTGTTCCTGTTATTGAACCGCTGTTTGTTAAAGCTCCTATTTCTCCACCATTAACAATTCCAGAACCATTTCCTGTTCCTGTTCCTGTTATTGAACCGCTATTTGTTACAGTCCCTATTTCTCCACCATTATTATAAATTCCAAAACCAGAACCATAACCATTTCCTGTTACTGTTCCTGTTATTGAACCGCTGTTTGTTACAGTCCCTATTTCTCTATTATTATAAATTCCATAACCATAACCATAACCATTTCCTGTTCCTGTTCCTGTTATTAAACCGCTATTTGTTACAGTCCCTATTTCACCACCATTATAAATTCCATAACCATAACCATTTCCTGTTACTGTTCCTGTTATTAAACCGCTATTTGTTACAGTCCCTATTTCTCCACCATTATTATAAATTCCATAACCATAACCATAACCATTTCCTGTTACTGTTATTGAACCACTGTTTGTTACAGTCCCTATTTCACCACCATTATAAATTCCATAACCATAACCATTTCCTGTTACTGTTCCTGTTATTGAACCGCTATTTGTTAAAGTTTCTATTTCACCATTATTAGAAATTCCATAACCAGAATAATTTCCTGTTACTGTTATTAAACCGCTGTTTGTTAAAGTCCCTATTTCACCATCATTATAAATTCCATAACCATAATTATTTCCTGTTACTGTTATTGAACTATTATTTATAAAATTCAAGCCATTTAAATTTCCACTCAATCTAAGTCCATAGCTTATGTCAGCTCCTATATTTCCATTATTTCCACTTGATAACAATGTCATATTATTTATATAAGTTTTTGTTGTTGTATTCCAGCTATTTTTATCACTATATGGGTGTGTTTCACTCCAATTTCCATCAGTACCATTATCATCAGTAGTTACTGTTGTATTAAATTCTATTGTCCCATTATTTTCTCTTATCCACAAATATTCATCTGCTCCCATTACTCCAGTACATGACAACAAAAATCCTACTACTGCTCCTATTGTTATGTTTACACCTCTTTTTTTATTCCCTTTTTTTACTGTTTTCATAAGCTGCTCTATCATATTTTCCTCCCCAATGTGATTTTTATAAGTTATAATAATCTTAAATTCTATTAAAATAGCAAGTGTTCTCTTATATGGATAAAGGCGAACTCTCCCAACTTCCAATATTAACGATTATAACCTTTAAGATTATAAGTGTAAAAAAGCATCTTAAAATTGACATCTTAAAAATAGAGCTCTTTATTCCTATAAATGTTCGCCTTTATCCATAAACATGAACTTTAATAGCTCTATAGGTTTTTAAGGTCTATGAGGTATTTTTTAATCTCTGTATTGTTTTATCAGTTGTTCCTCTATTCTTGTCATTCTCTCCTCGATTCTATTTATTCCATCAGCCAGTGTCTTTATATTTTCTATTCTGAATTTCTCTGCAAATAATCTTTCCTTTTCACATTCTCTCTTATCCAGCTTTTTATCAAACAATGAAAGTGTGTATTTGTGATACGCTAAAAGAAAAGTTCCTGTAGTAGTTATTATCTTGAAAAACAGTTCTGCATTATTGTTCATCTTTCTTTCCCTCCATCTTTCCAAATACTCCCTCATATATTCTGTCATCTATTTTGCTCTCTGTTCTCTTTACCAGTTCCCCTAAGGCGACTATCACTACATTTTCCATTGTCTTTGTTCCCAGCCACTTGCAGATAAAGTATTTTAAGAATTTTATTATCACTATTTTCATATGTATTCCTCCATTTTTTATTTTTTGACAAAAAAAGACTGCAGCTTCTGCCACAGCCCTTTCCCTGATTAAGCTTCTGGTGTATTATTTTTTACATAAAACTGATATGCTGCCAGCAGACTTCTGTACTTGTCTATTGTTTCAAGTGAAGTATTGTAAGACTTGATTTCTTTTTCTGCGCTTGTCTCCCAGTCTTTGTATGATTCATATGCTGAATTTTCTGGAAACGCTGTTCCTGCTTCCACCTGTTCTGCTATATGCTCAAGAGTTGCTGTGATGTCATCTATATTTTTTAATATAGCCTTTTCCCTCTTGATAGCATTTTCCACCTTCTCCATCTCCTTCTTAACCACTGCCAGTATTACCTGATTTTCTCTTCCTTCCATTTTGTTACCTCCTGTTTTATTTTTGTTATACATATATGATACTATACCCAGTCAGGATTAAACAGTGATTCAATGTTATCCTTTGTGACAGATTGTGAAGCCTGAAATTATTCCAGAAGAAAAATTAAACTTTTAGTATAAATTAAAATGCTTGGTCCTATTCTCCTGTAGAGAAGATCTCCCCCATCTACTTTGTCATAGATGGTATTTTTATGCCTTTTTAAATATTTTGCCACTTCCTCAATTGTTGCCCATTCCCCAAGAGATGCTGCCATTTCCTGTGAAAGTGCTTTATTTAGTGGTGAAAGACTCTCTAGTTTCCTGTAAATATATTCTTCCCTATCCATCAGCATTTCCTCCTGCCTTCTCTATTCTCTTTTTTAAATCTCCTTTTCTCATTTTTCCTCCCAGATTTTTATGTGTTTCTGTTAACTTAAATTTATGTGAACTACTCCTAACCTTTTAAGGTATAATAATTTGCTCAAGATTATATATCCTCCCTAAAATGAAAGGAGCAGT